>NZ_JAMSKY010000120.1:0-235 GCF_023806745.1 Lactiplantibacillus sp. B652
GGGGATTGCCGCTTTATTAAACAGTTGTGAGAGAAATTTATTTAGGGATTTTAAGCACTATTTATACCTGTTGTGCTATTGAGGTTAGTTGTGATAAGGATTAATTTGTACTACAAAAGGCCTACTCAATTGTTAGTTGAGCAGGCCTTTTGTGGGTATTTTGATTAGAGCTATTAACCCTATGCTAATTATAAGGCTTAGCTTTCAAATGGAACATACTATTATCCAAATTATG
>NZ_JAMSKY010000121.1:0-235 GCF_023806745.1 Lactiplantibacillus sp. B652
GGCAAAACATGTTTTGAATACGAAAAAGTTGTATAAGTGGCGGATTACCGAAAAGACGAAGGGCACCCCGGTAGTTGGTAATGTGGCGTTAGTCCAAACCCAGTTTGCGAAGCGCACGCCAGTTATGATTTATGCGACGAAGGAAGTTGCCAATGATTTGAGTGACTTACAACCAGTTAAAGTCTTTACCAACAATCGTGATCAAGAGACGGTTAATCAAACGTTTGATGACCTG
>NZ_JAMSKY010000122.1:0-235 GCF_023806745.1 Lactiplantibacillus sp. B652
TGAGACAGTTCGGTCCCTATCCGTCGCGGGCGTAGGAAATTTGAGAGGACCTGTCCTTAGTACGAGAGGACCGGGATGGACATACCTCTGGTGTACCAGTTGTGCCGCCAGGCGCATTGCTGGGTAGCTACGTATGGATGTGATAAACGCTGAAAGCATCTAAGTGTGAAACACACCTCGAGATGAGATTTCCCATTCCTTTATGGAAGTAAGACCCCTGAAAGATGATCAGGTA
>NZ_JAMSKY010000123.1:0-235 GCF_023806745.1 Lactiplantibacillus sp. B652
TGTGAATTGCTTGTGGTAAGCCGTTAATATCAACCGCTAGGTGGCGTTTGATGCCGGATATGCGTTTACCACCGTCGTAGCCGCGATGCTCAGCAGTATCGGTATTTTTAACGCTTTATGCGTCAATGATTATGAAAGATGTTCTAGCCGAGCGTGACTGTTTTTCCCGTAGGGTAAAGACAATTTTTTTAAACACTGATCTAAGATTGATAGTTCATCAATAATCTGTTCCTCA
>NZ_JAMSKY010000124.1:0-235 GCF_023806745.1 Lactiplantibacillus sp. B652
TATATCGACAAGCACCACAAATAAAAAAGCCGCCCTGTGTAACTTTGGTAGAGGTCACAGGACGAGCTAAAATCGTTTATTAAATTTCTGCCACCGCCTTTGAAGCGGCTTGTCTGAGAAGCTCCGTTCACGCAGGGCTTCTTTTTCTTCCCCGCATTATAGCATGCCTTTAATTATCCTTCGACTATTTTAAATTAACTTTCTAATAGTTCTAGGGGACGCACGTTTTTTTGTA
>NZ_JAMSKY010000125.1:0-235 GCF_023806745.1 Lactiplantibacillus sp. B652
AGATGTGCATTCTGTTGGATTAGAATGTCCAAGCAGTAAGTCTTGTGGAGAGTCAAATGCTTTTCACTTTAAGGACAAGCTGTGATGGGGAGCGAAATTTAGTAGCGAAGCGTCTGATGTCACACTGCCGAGAAAAGCTTCTAGTGAGTACTTAACTACCCGTACCGCAAACCGACACAGGTAGTCGAGGAGAGAATCCTAAGGTGAGCGAGTGAACTCTCGTTAAGGAACTCGG
>NZ_JAMSKY010000126.1:0-235 GCF_023806745.1 Lactiplantibacillus sp. B652
AGACGTAATGGATAGTCTCATTAATCGTCTTGCTTTCAGTTGTAATAGTTGGCGCATTCTTAGCATAAACCACCGTGAAGTCAAGATCACTAGCGTCACCACTCACAGTTTGTGACCTAATTTCAGCCTGGTCTGGCGTGTAACCCTTAATAGCTGGGCTAGTTACTGCCGCAAAGCTTTGATCTGCTGACCAAGACCCATAGGTCTTTTCACCTGTCACCGCATCAGTTGAGAC
>NZ_JAMSKY010000127.1:0-235 GCF_023806745.1 Lactiplantibacillus sp. B652
CCGAGTTCCTTAACGAGAGTTCACTCGCTCACCTTAGGATTCTCTCCTCGACTACCTGTGTCGGTTTGCGGTACGGGTAGTTAAGTACTCACTAGAAGCTTTTCTCGGCAGTGTGACGTCAGACGCTTCGCTACTAAATTTCGCTCCCCATCACAGCTTGTCCTTAAAGTGAAAAGCATTTGACTCTCCACAAGACTTACTGCTTGGACATTCTAATCCAACAGAATGCACATCT
>NZ_JAMSKY010000128.1:0-235 GCF_023806745.1 Lactiplantibacillus sp. B652
CCGCCTAAGGTGGGACAGATGATTAGGGTGAAGTCGTAACAAGGTAGCCGTAGGAGAACCTGCGGCTGGATCACCTCCTTTCTAAGGAATATTACGGAAACCTACACACGCGTCGAAGCTTTGTTTAGTTTTGAGAGATTTAACTCTCAAAACTTGTTCTTTGAAAACTAGATAATATCAAATATATTTTTTCATAATGAAACCGAGAACACCGCGTTTTTTGAGTTTTTTATTG
>NZ_JAMSKY010000129.1:0-234 GCF_023806745.1 Lactiplantibacillus sp. B652
CCCCTGAAAGATGATCAGGTAGATAGGTTAGAAGTGGCAGTGCGGTGACGCATGAAGCGGACTAATACTAATCGGTCGAGGACTTAACCAAGTAATTGGTGTTCCGGTTCATATGAATTATTTGATATTGTCTAGTTTTGAGAGCACAAGTTTCTCAATAGTGTGGTGACGATGGCGAGAAGGATACACCTGTTCCCATGTCGAACACAGAAGTTAAGCTTCTTAGCGCCGAGA
>NZ_JAMSKY010000012.1:0-96503 GCF_023806745.1 Lactiplantibacillus sp. B652
GCCAGGATCAAACTCTCAAATTAATGATGAGTTCTAAAAAGCTCATTTAATGTTGTACTAAAATTTATTTGCTAGCGAATTGACTTCGCAAATGTTTTGCTCTTGATTCAAAATCAAGAGACCCTACACATTTGATTCGTCGAAACTTTGTTCAGTTTTCAAAGATCTAATTCCGTGCGTTAATCGCTTAACACAACTTAATTATCATAACATCTTAACCAATATCTTGTCAACAACTTTTTTTAAGAAGTAACTTGATTAATTTGTCGTGGTTGCCGTTGCGACAACAGAAACTATCTTACCAATTACCGAAGAAGTTGTCAACAACTAATTTCAATAATTATTTGGTGGTGATTAGCGCCTGCCGTAGCAGCAACGTTTACTAATATACCAACTGGAACTAAAAGTGTCAACACTTTTTCTGATTTTTTTGTAAGCCCGCGTAAGTCGTAGTCAAACCAACCGTTTTTATCTATACTATAACTATCAAAAGGAGCGAGGATAATATGCTAGCTTGGATACCTTTCATCATCATCTCATTGCTATTCATTGTACTACTATATGCCTGCGCTAAATCCGCAGGCTCTAACTTACAACGCGTTAAACAACTCAGTTTAATCGGTTTTCTCTGGGTACTGACCGCGTTCTGCTATACGCCCACTAGTTACAACTTTGGAACACAGCTAGTTCTCCATTATATTCAATGGGGACCGGTCAAGTTGAATATCATCCCATTTCAACAACTCAGTATCGAGTTTTGGCTCAACGTGTTACTCACGGTGCCATTGGGCGGCCTAATCGCTTGGAACTTTATGGACTTGCCTTGGCGTCGATTTATCTGGCTCGGCTTTTTGACCGGATTAACGCTGGAACTCGGACAGTTCGTTCTCGACTGGCTCGTCAATATTGATCGGTGGGTCGACATTGACGACCTCATCACCAACTGGGTCGGTTTCATCCTTGGTGCGATTGGTTATAAAATCGCTAAGCGGCTACCTGGACTTCAATGGCTACAAAGATGACCTATCAATGACGTATATATAGAAGCAACGATTCATCAGACGAAATATGAGGCCTAATCATCCGACCTCGTTCGTGACACGAATTCAACTCATTAACGTGCAAGCATCACATGAGCAGTCTAAAAACCCGGCGCAAGAAAAAAATCCTTGCGCCGGGTTTTTAGACTCAGTTATTAATATCAGTACGCTACATGGCCCCTACCGTTTATTACTATCGTAGGTACCATGCTTAGTTCCCTAGTCAGCTTCGAAGAATAAATCGAAGACGTGTTGCCGATCTTGGTTCCACACTTGGTTATCGCTTGTTGGGTAAACGCGATTCGTCAAGACGACCAGGCCAACTTGCCGGTCTAAATCAAACGCAATCGCTGGTCCGGTAAAACCAGTATGGAAATATTGATGCTGACCGTTATGCCGTTCCCAGCCAAGCGTCCGACCATGTTCATCATATTCGCCTAACCAGTCGAAGACATTTTCATCCAGTACCCGTTTGCCTTGATACTCACCAAAATTCAGCATCATTTCAACGAAGACCGATAAGTCCGTTAACGTCGAGAAGAGTCCAGCATGGCCGCTTTCACCATTGAGCAAGAAGGCCTTGTAATCGTGCACCTGCCCCTGAATCTGTCCCCGTAGTGAATCAAACTCAGTTGGGACGAACCGCACTTTAGGCCGATTCAAATTATAACCAGTGTTAGTCATTGCCAGTGGATACAACACGTGGTCTTGAATACTACGTGCTAATGAGCCATCGACCGCCCGAATGATCCAGCCTAGTAAAATGAATCCTAAGTCTGAATAAACGTAAGTCGTTCCCGGAGTGGCAATCAGTGGCGCATCATAGACCGCCTTAATGAGATCTTCACGTTGCATCTTGTCAAGGTGGTCAATGTCAGCCGGCAAGCCACTATTATGAAGCAACAGGTTTTGAATCGTAATCTCTGGGTGAGTGAACCCTGGGAGGAACCGGGCAACCGAATCCGTCAGATGAATCGTATGGTCTGACAACAGTTGAAAAATCCGCGTCGTCGTTCCCACGACCTTAGTCACCGACGCGAGATCGTAAATCATCGCTGGATCCAAGCCGATTGCAAACTCATCTCGGCCTTGAGTGCCGTGATAGTACTGATTGATTCCTTGAGGAGTGATCAGGCTAAATGAAGCACCATAGATATCGCCCGCTTCAATACACTTGTCGATATATTCTTCGATTTTTTTGAGCATCCGCATTACGCCCACCTTTCTTCACGCACATTGATTCATTTTGTTTGTCTCCTTTATGATAACGGACTTCCCCATAAAATCAACGGCAAACGCTTTGTTTACATACAGCCTGCTGTCTCACTTTTTATTAACTAACTAGTTAAAGGCTTGTTACATAATGGACAATATTCCACTTCTATATCAAAATACGGGCGGATATTCCAAAAAATTTAAATATAATTAAGTGAATTACCTTTGTGCACAATTCTTTAAAAACGCTGTTATATCAGCACTTTTACCGGGATCAAAACCAACGTGTTACAAAAAAATGACCGAAAAGTGAAATAAATCACCTGAAAGCGGTTACAAATCTGTCAAAAAATGTTATGATTCAAATATAGAATTTTATCAATCATTTGATTGGATTCAAATTATGGAGGCGAGAAAATGATTACATCAGAAAAGACAACAAAGCCAGCAGCTTGGAAAGGTTTCAAAGGCGGCCACTGGCAGGAAGAAATCAACATTCGTGATTTTATTCAAAATAACTTCACCCAATACAATGGTGACGAAAGCTTCCTAGCCGGCCCAACTACCGCTACCAAGACTTTGAATGACAAAGTTTTGGCATTAAAGAAAGAAGAACGGGCAGCTGGTGGTGTTCTTGACGCTGATACTAAAGTAGTTTCAACGATCACGTCACACGGCCCTGGTTATATTCAGAAAGATCTCGAAAAGATTGTTGGTCTCCAAACCGACAAACCTTTGAAGCGGGCCTTCATGCCATTTGGTGGTATTCGGATGGCTGACGATGCTTTGAAAGCATACGGTTACACGCCTGACAAGGAAAACGACAAGATCTTCAATGAATATCGTAAGACACATAACCAAGGGGTCTTCGATGTTTACACTCCTGACATGCGGAAAGCACGTCACTACAAGATTATCACTGGTTTACCAGATGCATATGCACGTGGCCGGATCATTCCTGACTTACCACGGGTTGCTGTCTATGGGATCGACCGTTTGATGGAAGACAAGGCCAATGACTTTGCTCACATCGGCGACGGTGAATTAACTGATGACGTTATCCGCCTCCGTGAAGAAGTTCAAGACCAATATCGGGCACTCGATGACATGAAGAAGATGGCTGCTAGCTACGGCTACGACATTAGCAAACCTGCCACCACTGCTCAAGAAGCCGTACAATGGATGTACTTCGCTTACTTAGCCGCAATCAAGACCCAAAACGGTGCCGCAATGTCCGTTGGTCGGATCGATACGACGATGGATATCTACATCCAACGTGACCTTGAAAATGGTGTCATTGACGAAAGCCAAGCCCAAGAAATCATCGACCAATTTGTCATGAAATTACGGTTAGTTCGGTTCATTCGTACCGAAGATTACAACTCACTCTTCTCTGGTGACCCAATCTGGGCAACCTTATCAATGTGTGGGTTAGGTCTCGATGGTCAACACCACGTTACTAAGACCGCTTTCCGGATCTTAAAGACTTTGGACAACATGGGTGCTGCCCCAGAACCAAACATCACCATTCTCTGGTCAGAACGGTTACCTGAAGACTTCAAACGTTACGCTACTGAAGTATCTATCGACAGTTCAACCATTCAATACGAAAACGATGACTTAATGCGGGTACAATGGGGTACCGACTACTACGGCATTGCTTGCTGTGTTTCTGCACAACCAATTGCTGATGGGATTCAGTACTTCGGTGCTCGGGCTAACTTAGCCAAAGCAATCCTCTACGCCATCAATGGTGGCCGTGACGAAATTGCTGGCGACCAAGTTGGGCCTGCTTACGAACCAATCTCCTCAGAATACATCGACTACGATGAATTCATGAAGAAGTTCGACAAGCAAATGGACTGGTTAGCTGACACTTACGTTAACTCACTGAACGCTATTCACTACATGCATGACAAGTATTACTATGAAGCCGCAGAATTAGCATTGAAGAACACCGACCTTGATCGGACCTTCGCTACTGGGATTTCTGGTTTATCACATGCCGCTGACTCCATCTCAGCAATCAAGTATGGTCATGTTAAGGTTATCCGTGACGAACGTGGCATTGCCGTTGACTTCAAGGCCGACAATGATTACCCACGCTACGGGAACAATGATGACCGCGTAGATGACATTGCTAAGTGGTTAGTCAAGGAATTATACAGCAAGATGAACACCCATCATCTCTATCGTGGGGCCAAACTTTCAACTTCTGTCTTGACCATCACTTCAAACGTTGTTTATGGTAAGAACACGGGTACCACACCAAACGGCCGTCAAAAAGGCGAACCATTCTCACCAGGTGCTAACCCAGCATACGGCGCTGAAAAGAGCGGTGCTTTAGCTTCACTCCTCTCAACGGCCAAATTACCATACCGTTACGCAACTGACGGGATTTCTAACACGTTCGGCGTTACCCCTAACACGTTAGGCCACGACCTCGAATCACGGAAAGACACGTTAGTAAACATGTTAGACGGTTATATGAAGAACGATGGGATGCATTTGAACATCAACGTCTTCAATAAAGACACTTTAATTGATGCTCAGAAACACCCAGAAGAATACCCAACATTGACGGTTCGGGTTTCTGGTTACTGTGTCTACTTCGCAGATTTGACCAAGGAACAACAAGATGACGTTATTTCACGGACATTCTTCGAATCAATGTAACATTTAATCTTTAATAGTTAAGAAGGCGAAAGGCTCATGGACAACAAACAAGTTTCAACAACGCAAACGGCGGCAAAGGAGCCTTTGATAGGCTACGTTCACTCCATCGAAACGTTTGGCTCCGTTGACGGACCTGGCATCCGTTACGTGGCGTTCCTACAAGGGTGCCATATGCGGTGTCAGTACTGTCACAACCCTGATACTTGGAAATTCAACGTTGGCGATCAAATGACGGCTGACGAAATTCTGGAAGACGCGGCCAAATACCGGGCTTTCTGGGGCAAGACTGGGGGAATCACGGTCAGCGGTGGTGAATCACTGGTACAAATCGACTTCATTTTAGACTTATTCGAAAAAGCCAAGGCGATGAATATCAGCACTTGTCTGGATACTTCCGGACAGCCTTTCACCCGAGAACAACCTTTCTTTGACAAGTTCGAACGCTTGATGAAAGTCACTGACATCTCATTGGTCGACATCAAACACATCGATTCTGCCAAACACAAGCAATTAACTCAGTACGGTAACGAGAACATTCTGGACATGATCCAGTACATGGCCCAACACCACGACGATATGTGGATTCGCCACGTGCTCGTCCCACAACGGACCGATTACGATGAAGATTTGAAGAAGCTCGGCGACTATATCGCAAAGATTCCAAACGACGTCGTTCAAAAAGTTGAAGTCCTCCCTTACCACACACTGGGAGTCAAAAAGTATCACGAAATGAAGATCAAGTACCGGCTAGAAGGTATCGAATCACCTACTCAAGACCGGGTCGCTAACGCTGAAAAGCTGTTACACACCGCGGACTACAATGGGTACAAGACTTGGATGCCACTACCTAAACTCTAGACCATCATTTCCACACCACGAAGAACGCCAGTGGCAATGCCGATTGATTCGGCACTGTCGCTGGCGTTTTTCGTGGCCTTCGTGGCGGATTATGCAGTGCGCTACCTGACTTTGATGGTTCAGTGCGCTGGATTACGGGGATTGTAGCGCCCCGCCACAGTGAAACCAAGCGCTCGTCAAGTGACATTGTCGAAAGTCCCTGTATCTAAAGGGCCTAGCTGCCGGCAATCAAGCTAGCTGTAACCAACCAGTACGCGGTGCCGCATTCAGCGCCTCCCCCCACAACTAACGACTTATCCCACCGGTTAAAATCACCTAAAACCAGTCTAACATGCGTTGTCAGCCTCACTGACTAGGACAAAGTAAACTTACCTAGCATCTGGATACTTGTGGGCCACGGGCGTTTTAGCGCGTTTCTCAATAGTTGAGCATTCATTGCCGTTTAGAAAAAGCCGGGCATTCACGTGAGGACCTCATCGACGAAAACGATGGACGACTCGGCACGTGAAACCCGGCTTTATTTTGATTTGTTCCCTACTTCTAAAATTAGCAACCATCACTGATTGTTTCTCAACATCCGTGGCTTAAGAATGAATTCCTAACTCCATACGGGCTGCTCGCGACATCATGCTTTCATTCCAGGCTGGTTCCCAGACGATTTCAATCTCAATACTTTTGACCTCGGGTAACTTGATCAATTCATCATGAATATCCTTGGCCAACCACTCCGTCAGTGGGCACCCGGCAATCGTTAGCGTCATGGTAATCTCAGCAACGCCCTCATCCGTCAGCTGGGCATCATAAATCAAACCGAGGTTCACCAAATCAATTCCTAATTCAGGATCAATGACGTGTCCTAGCGCGTCAAAAGCCCGTTCTTTAAACGTTGTTGCCATTATTACTCGCTCCCCTTCGTCTGCTCGTGCAGTCGACTAATCACCTATCCGTGACTAGCCAATTCATTGTCTTAGAAAACGTTTCCATCCTCATCTTTATTGTACCTTACAGCCATTAAGAATCAATGAATAATCGCGATTTAACGCGGTTATTTTAGTTGTTGTCCAAACAGCCGGTAGCGGAACAGAATTCTTGATTCAGCGGATTGCTAGGCACCCCTCTGCCCCACCACTATCGTCAAATTACGGGTGATTTAGCCTCGTCAAATAAGCACCTTTATTTATCCCGACGACCAAGTTTGCGTTTGGCTAATTTACCCGTCTGAATTAGGCAATTATCGTCGATTGTTATAGTCGTCAAAGCCGCGCCATTACTGGGTTTATCCGACCATCAAAAATTATTTTAGAATTGGCGGTGGTTTTCGTTGCAAGCGCTTACAGTTCGTGTTAGTATACTAAGTGAGGAAAGGTATTAAGCCTCGATTAGCAAAGCTTCTCAAAAGAGTTTTGGCTGTCGTTGTAAAAGCTAGACAGCTAGTATCACAGTTTGGGTCGTTATCGAAACCGTTTTAAGCGTCGTCAAGCGTTATCGGTCTAACGAGTGTCGTGAGATTTGCGTTGGATGGCTGAACGTTGACCCTTAGATAAACGATAACCGTTAAAGAATTAATTGGCATTAGATCGACGATCAGATTTTAACTAGTTTTAGTTGGAAACAGGTGTCTCCGATGACCAGTTGTTAGTTCCACTTTACCAGTTCCATTTGTAGACTCAGGTATCACAAACCTTAAACGGAGGTGCATGTCTGTTACGAAGACATTCCAAAGTTTTAAGCGCGAGTTTGACTTTCGTTAAAACCCGTTGATCGAGTCGCAATCAAGTAACAAACTTACTTTAGATCGACTACAGCAGATAGTTACAGTAAATACGGGTTAGTCCGTTAGAAGTTGGACACGCGTAAAATTGAATAGCATGAAGGTGTATCGTATTAACACTGAACAAATGATTATGTTAATCGAGATTATTCCTCATAAGTAGAACTCAAGTAGAGAAGCCTTGGGTTCTATTTTTTTGGCTCAAAACGCGCGATTCAGGGTTAGAACTGAGATCAGCATCTGGGCGTTAAATGTCAATCCTCCACCTAGCGTTCTGGCGTCGCTGACCGGAAGCCCCAGTCTGGTCTGAATACGTTTCGGCAATATTCCATCGAACTGAACTGCCAATGATTCCTCATGTTGAGGCCAATTTTAAGCCCAAAAGACAAAACAAATGAGATAAGAAATCAAAATTCGGTCTCGTATCTCATCCGTTCATGTAGCGCTAATCATGTCACGGGCCTCTTCCTTCACCAAATGAAAAACAATCAATCTCCTTTTACCTAGCAATGACATCTTCTTCAGTTTTACTTTTTAGTATTCGAATAACCGCTACTAACGAAATCAACGCGAGCGTTATTCCACTCCCTAAGAAAATCCAGGTACCAGAAATAAGATCGAATAGGACACCATAAATGACAGTCCCGATTGGAATTAATAGTGAGGTAATTGTGGCTTGAATAGAAAACACTCGTCCTTGATAGTCTGCTGGAACTTCAGTCTGAAAATAGGCAATTAATGGTGTATTAATAAATATCACCAGGCAACCCAGCACGAGGTTTGCAAAACAATAAAAAATAGTTGTCGCAGATGATCCGATATTATAAAAGATAGGGACACCCAAAGAACTAAGAATAACGGCAAACATAATCATAAAGGAAAAGGCATTCGGCACTGAAAACTGTCTTTTAAACAGCTGGAAAATAATCCCACCAAGAACCATGCCAATGGCGACTGATGATTCCGTCAAACCATACTGCTGTGTAGAAAGTTTCAAAACGTGAATTTGTAAGTAAGGCAGCCCGACGTTCATCGCTGCCATAAAGAAATTGAGACCTGCAATAAACAGTGATACAACGAGAATCATTGAATTCTTTCTCATGAATTGTAAGCCGCTGATGAATGATTCACCAATATGCCCAGAAACACCCCTACTCTGTTGCGTCCCAAATTTGACTAAAAGAATCAAGTACAACGTCACAATTTCTGAAATAACTTCAAAAAAAGCAAAATAGCCAAACGGAATAATTGAAAATAGTACCGCACCAACCAATGGACTCACTACAGTTGCTAAAGAATTAGAGGATTGCACCATTGAATTCAATTGTTGAAAATTTTCTTTTGGAACCAACTGTGTGACGCTTGACTGTAAAGTGTTTTGCAAAAAGCTATCTGCAATCTTCAAAAAGACTAACAGGACAATTAATTCAACGAAGTAATACTTAGCAAATTTGATTAATAGAAAGCCGAAGATAATCAATGCTACTATTGTGCCCAATTGCGAGAAAACAAGAATTTTCTTGTGATTGAATGAATCGACGACATAACCAATATATGGTGTCATTAATAAAGTAACAATCGGACTAATAATCAATGTAAACCCCATTCCTAATGCTGATCCGGTCCGCTGTAGGATGTATAAGCTCGTTGCAAAAGAAAAAACTGAACTTCCAAAGTTCCCAAAAAATATTGCTCCTATGATCTGAAATACTTGCTTTCTTACATTCATTATTCACACCACTTTTCCGCTGTCTTAATAAAAATCATCGCTTTAGGTCGTTTCATTTTTCCAACTTCTCTCGGCCTTCAACAATCAATTGCATGATAAAAGAATAACAAAAAAATGAGTTAAAAATGAGAAAAATGTCATATAATAAAATTACCTGTAAAAAAAGGGGGTATCAGTATGAAAAATTTGGGTTCTGTAATACGAGAAGTACGTCAATCAAAAGCATTAACACTAAAACAAGTAGCCGGTTCAGAATTATCTGTTGCCTTCTTATCAAAAGTCGAAAGAGGTAACTCTGACATCTCCTTGAATAATTTTCTGATTGTTTTGAAAGCCCTAAATATTTCTTGGGATGAATTTTTTTATGTTGCACGCGGTTATCAGGTCGGTAACGGGTTAAAATTCATGGAAAAGATTAAAAAATATATGCTTGAAGATAATGTCTATGGACTTCAACGGTTACAATCTATAGAAGCGACAATGTGTAATGATGATAGTAACTATCATCATTTCAACGTTATTATTATTGATTTAATAATTTCACAAATACAACACACGCAATTCAAAAAGGAATCCGTTACCGAACTCCAAACTTATTTACTAAACGTGGAGAATTGGGGTATATATGAACTAACACTGTTTAACAACGTTATGTTTTGTTTTCCCACTCCAGTCTTGAGCCTCCTACTAGACAACGCAATGAAAAAAGCAATTGCTTACAGGCATCTACCTCAATATGAAGAATTGTTAATGATCATTATCTGCAATAACTTGGAGATTACACTGCAACAAAAGGATATCGTTCAAGCTGAAAAAATCGTAGCGCAATCTACAGAAATCTATCGAAATAAACGCATATCATTAAGTAACATGAAGTTTAAATTCCTACAAGGAATATTGATGATGTACACAGGCGATGTTGATTCAGGAAAAAAGTTAGTCGTTGGCGTGATTGAAGCCTGTTATGTGTTAGGAGACGATGAGCAGGCCTATTCCTTCGAAAAATATCTTAATGAATCCACAAATTTCGAAATATGACAATTTCAACACACTCAATGATAAACACGCATCCCTTGTGTCGTAGGTTAATTGGGCGCACAATTGATTTTTCATAATTCTATTAATATTGGAGGAACTCATTATGCAAATTTCTGAAAGGACATGGCGAAGTCTCTAAAAAAGCTGGTGTCCCAGGGAGTGGCCCCAAGATACCAGCTTTTTAACGATGACTCATATTTTCATTGCTATATTTAACGGCCACGAAGCTAGTTGACCATGACCAAGCTGACAGACCGCCTAAATCAGTTCACAACCACCCTACTTATCCGTCACTTGATACTTAAAGACGAAGCGGTACAGGACAAAGTTGACTAAGCCTAATACCAGCACTAATCCAAACGCCAACTGACTCCCCATCGCCGTTTCACGCGCAGCGGATAACTGTCCAGATTTGACCGAAGACATGAGTGCCGCCAAAATCGTCGTACCGAGAGATCCGGCGAACTGCTGGCCAGTATTATAAATGGCATTGGCATCCGCGCGCTCGGTCATCGTGACTTCTTTGAGTCCGTTAGTCATCGTATTACTGAACGCCATCGAACGACCGATACTGAAGACGATGTACAGCATTAAAATAACGATGATACTCAGGTGCTGCCCTAAAACTGTAAATCCCAGTGCCGCCAAGACAAAGAGACCGTTTCCCATCAAAATCGGTAGCC
Source organism: Lactiplantibacillus sp. B652 (assembly GCF_023806745.1). Classification (NCBI taxonomy): domain Bacteria; kingdom Bacillati; phylum Bacillota; class Bacilli; order Lactobacillales; family Lactobacillaceae; genus Lactiplantibacillus; species Lactiplantibacillus sp. B652. Next base: position 11,011 of record NZ_JAMSKY010000012.1, read on the forward strand.
GTGCGCCATGGGCATCTAGCAAGTGGCCGAACCACGGCTGGCAGATTGCCGTAATCAAGCTTCCTGGTAGGAGCATCAGACCCCCAATCAGTGAACCGGCGCCAACCACGATTTGCGCGTAGTTTGGTAGCGCAAAGTTGATCCCAATATTACAAAATTGCAGGATAACGTAGGCAAAGAAGCTGAAGGCAAAAACGGGATTTTTGAAAATAGCTAAGTTAAGCAGTGGCGTCGCCGAATGTTTAGATAGCCGTAAATAACCTAAAATGGCTACAATTGCGAGGCCCAGGCCACCGAGAAACTGCCAGCTGGGCCATCCAGCAGTACTCATGCTGTTGACACTCAGCGTACAGCTAATGAAGGCTACTGCTAATAACCCGAACTGGGACCAATCAAAGTGAATCCGTTTGACCTCACTGACCTGCCGAATCGCACCATAACCTAAGAGCAGAATGATGGCCTCCACTGGCAGCGTTGACCAGAAAATCCAGCGCCAACTTCCGAGGGCGACCATCACCCCACCAAACGTCGGGCCGCTCGCGGGTGCAATCATCAAAATCAAACCGGCCAGTCCCATGTAAAAGCCCAGTCGTGCACGCGGCACTGTCTCCAAAATGACATTAAACATCAGCGGAATCGCCAAACCGGCACAGCCCGCTTGAACGACCCGGCCAAATAAGAGCACCCAGAAATTCGGTGCCAGCGCACAAATCAAGTCACCAAGAATAAATAATGACGCGCCGACCGCGAATAGCTGCCGGTTTTTGAAACGTTGATGTAAGAATGCCGACGTCAGCATTAACAAGGCCACGGTCAGTAAATAGCCGGTGGTAATCCACTGAACTAAATCGAGTGAGACGTGCATCGTCTTCATTAGGGTCGGAAACGTCACGTTCATCGAAGTTTCCACTAGAATCCCCACGAAGGCCATCAAAGCCACGGCAAAAATCGCCACTAATTCTTGACGGGTCACTTTAGTTGAATCAGACAAAACAAGTCGCTTCCTTCTTCATTAATTTGGCACGATTGGTCGAGCATCGATCGACAACCAGGACCATGACCACCCGGTTCCAGCAGCAATCGACGCAAAATCGTGCACAGTGTTAGGCCATTCATCACGACCTAAAATCTGCGATGAATGACCTGCTATTAACTATTCTATCTATAGACTATCATACGCAAAATGGCGGCCGCCGTCATGTCATTAGTTTAATGAAATCTGCGTGAACCAGCGTTTCCCTGGTGATTGGTCAGCACGATAAACTAGGCCGTTTCGCATCCGCAACCGTTTACATATTTTCGCTGAAACCGTATACTGAACATAACTTAGCAATCATCCTGAGGAGGGATTTTATTTTGAAAACAATCGATTTAGGTTACAGTCACCTACCCGTATCGAATGTCGCACTGGGCATCATGCGGATGGATGCATTGGATGTGGCACAAGCAACCAAGGTGCTCGACACCGCTGCTGATTTAGGTATCAATTATATTGATTCCGCGGACATCTATGGTGGGGGCCAATCATCCGCCATTTTTAGCCAAGCACTCAAGCAGGCACACGTCTCACGTGACCAACTTTATATTCAATCCAAGGGCGGCATCGTTCCTGGCAAACGCTACGATTTCTCAAAAGCACATCTGATCGAAGCGGTCGATGGTGAACTTCAGCGCTTGGGGGTCGACTACCTGGACACCTTTCTACTCCACCGCCCCGACGCCTTGATGGAACCAGCGGAAGTCGCAGCTGCCTTTGATGAACTTCAAACGAGTGGCAAAGTCCGGCACTTTGGGGTCTCCAATTTCAATCCGATGCAAGTAGACCTTCTGCAAGCGGCGTTAAATCAACGACTGATCATTAATCAGTTACAATTCGGCATCATGCATACCGGTGCAATCGACTTTGGCCTGCACACCAACATGCAAGACGAACGTAGCCTCAACCATGACGGCGAAATCATTGAATATTCTCGGCTGCATAAGATGACGATTCAAGCGTGGTCACCTTATCAGTACGGCAACTTCGCCGGTGTTTTCCTAGATAATCCAAAATTCCCAGAACTCAACAATGCGATGCAACAACTCGCAGACGACAAGCACGTCACTAAATCAGCAATCGCGACGGCTTGGATTCTCCGACACCCGGCTCATTTCCAAGTGATCTTAGGAACGATGAATCCTGAACACCTGACGCAAAATGCCGCTGGCGCGGATGTCGACCTGACTCGCCAGGAATGGTACGACATCTACTTTGCAGCTGGTAACGATTTGCCTTAATGCTGACTTGATTGGTATTGTCCAATCACCAAGATAGTCGCTAGCCGGGGCCCTTAATTGGGAGTCGAGTTCAAGATCAACGCCTCATTTTAATAGACTACTTAATAGACTGCTCAGTTGCCAGTTCAGCTTGAGCAGTCTATTTTGACATTCACTATCGGCCACACCCATTCATCAATCTTAGGAGATGATTTTTTGCCAATCCATTGCACGATTTGTGAACGTATCAAATTAATTCAGCAGCATCAAAACCCCTACTTTGTCCGCGAGCTGACCACTGGCTACGTTGTATTAGCAGATAGTCAGTATTTCGAAGGGTACACGCTATTCTTAGCCAAATCACACGTCACCGAGTTACATCACTTAGCGGCTCACGACCAGTTACTATTCCTCGAAGAGATGAGTCTCGTTCAAGAAGCCTGCGCACAGGCCTTCCATGCCGACAAAATGAACATTGAGCTACTCGGCAACGGGGACGCGCATGTGCATTGGCACCTGTTTCCACGCCACACCGGCGATACTGCGCAGCCGGGCCCCATCTGGTGGCCCCCGCTTGAGACCATCTATGGTGACGATGTCCAACAAGACCAACTCCGGCTCACCCGCTTAAAACGCACGCTCAACACCGCCCTCGACTCGGTACTACAACGTCGACAAGTCGAACATCACACTGTGCAGCATTTGACACTACCAGCAACTGACACTGATTAACCGCAGTTCAGACAACCTTAGCTATTTGCGCGCATTCAAAAAGCCGAGCCCCATATCTGGAACCCAGCTTTTCGCATACTATATCGGAACCTGTTTATTTATCTGGACGGCTGTCATAGGCGCGTTTGGATTTATAACCGGCACGAAAGACGGTCTTCATGACGTCAATATGGCGCTGCTTGGTCGCTTCGGCCTTGGTGCCAAAAATAAACCGGGCCCACTCACGCTGATAGCCGGGGGTTAATGCGGAGAAGAACGCCGCCATATCGGCATCTTCTGCCAACAAGGCTGCGACTGCTGGAATGTCTTTTTCGAATGAACTAAGGGGTGCGGTACTCATGTGAAGTCCTCCATTGGGTTGATTGCTTTAAATTTCATGTAAGAAGGGGAAAATTACTTACAATTTAAGCTTTTATATTTCGATTTTTTATACAATTGCGCTATCATTATAGTATAAGTATTAACATTCGACCAATATAATTAACGATAATCAACCATACTGCTATCACCAAGGGGAGCCCTGCTATGCCAAAATTTGATATTACCCTCATCAGTCCTGAACGCGCCAAGGCCATGCTGACCGAGTATAAGGAGCAACGTAAGAATTCCGTTCCGCACCTCGAGCATCCTGGCCGCTACATCTTACCAGATTACAAATTAACGCGGCGGCGTGCTGCTTTTAAAATCGTTAAGCACACCTTCTTGACGCCCCATTACAAGTCATATGTCGCCATGGATTCCGACAACGGCCACACCCTCTGGTTTCACAACTTCGGCTCATTAACTGAAGCCCTATTCTGGCTGGAGACTGGTCTCAAAATGAGTGATACTGACTCACATTCCAACTACAAGGAATGGATGGTCAAGCACACGGCCGAAATTGAGACGTTCAAGGACTTGTTACGTGAACGTAAGCATAAGCCCGGCGCTAAGGCTAAGAAAAAAGCAAAGTAATTGAAAAGTCGCTCGATTCTAAAGTGGAATCGAGCGACTTTTTTGCTGGCCCATAACGAATTGATGAATCGTCATACCTCATACGGCCTAAAAGTGGCTGTCTAAGAAGGCCTGAACCTTACGTGCGATCACCTGGTGCCCAGCATTATTCGGATGCAGCGTATCGACGGAATAAATCGCAGCCTGGGCCGGAATGGCAAACGTGATGCCGGCATCATGATACAAGCTGAGATGCGGCACACTATAATCCGCAGTCACTTGTTCAATTGCGGCTTCATAATCAGCCTGCCGATAACCAAGGCCATTGGTCGTTGCACTAAAGCTACCACCAAAGTCGGAACCAATGTGAATCGCCGAAATAAACAGTTTGGGAACGGTCGGCCAAGTCGTCTGCAGCCCCGTCAATAATATTGCCAGCGCGCCATAAAAGGTCGTGATGGTCGTATCCCCATACTGTCCTAATGGTTGATTGCGACCGTAATCGTTGACGCCACCGAAGACCGCAATAAAATCAGCATCCGCCGGAATTGACTGATAGCGTGCAGCCATAGCATCGTAACGGCTTCCAATCGTCGACCCCGAGATGCCTAAATTGTCACTCCGTTCAGCGTGCCAATTAGCGGCTAAAATATCATGATAATGAACACTTGCCAAACCATTATTGGCCGTAATAGAATCACCAAGCCACGCTGGTCGTTGAAATGTCACGTGCTTGGTCAACTGCGTCTCATCGAGCATCGAATTCCTCCTCTTGCGTACTAACTATCGATTAATCGTTGTACACATTGTGTTAGTTGATTTGTCATGAATCATGCTTAAATCATACCAATTGTTTGGTTTACTGGTCGTCAGCCAGTGAGCGTCTTAGTCCGACTTCCGGGGCCGGCTGACAACGCTGGAACAGGGCGGACATCGATTTGAACTCACGCAGAAACCCACTGCGCAATTTCAAATACGAGTCTTCTTCTAGCCCGGGGAACCCCACCCGGACAAGAAGAATTTCGCCCTTGAGCATTGTCAGCCAGCCCCTACAGTCGGGGACCCGCTCGAATGGCTGATGAACGGCCACCTATCTAGGTGCAATTAGCCATTAAATATTAGGAGACAGGTCCTTTGGGCAAACTTTTAAATCGGTATTGATAATGTTTTAGGGCATTTTAGTACTGAGAAGATTACTGGATATGATTCACTAATTTCAACAGTCAATAGTCTTGAACTTAGTCGATAAAAATACCTTCGTTTATAATCCAAGACTTGGTTATCTTAGACTACCAGAGAAGATTCTGACAGTCGAATGTCAAAATTACCGTATGCTAAGAACCAACGACTAATCCAAAAAAAGTTGGGTCCGCACATGTCTGCCTTTCGAATACCATCCAGGCTGGAAGGTATTTCTGACAATGCTCAGCGATGAAATTCCACTTGGCAAGCGGTTTTGGCTTGGTTAGTGGAAGACCAGTATTTAAGACGTGGGTTTCGGCTTAAATCTGTGTCCATCGCGTTCCAGCGTTGTCAGAAATGCCTGGAAGCCGACATAGGACGCGGCTACAACAGAAAGCTTACGGTAACTCGCACTGTTTCCAGCGGGTCTCAGCTGGCAGCTCTTGAACTTTGAAAATAGCATGATTTAATCATCTTTAATAACCAGCACAGCGCGTTTCATTGTCTTTATTTAACCGCGCATCCCAGCATAACTGCAACTAAAGTGCCCGGTTTGTGGATTTAATTAGGCTGATAGTGATTCGTCAGTCGGTGCTGGTCAACGTCAACATTATGAACCGGCCGACACCATTTTGCGTGCGGTTAAGCCAACACGCCTTCCCGTGATGCTAAAACAGCGGCCTGAAATTGCAGCCTTTGAACACCTCACGCTAACCCTTAACAACCAAAAAGCAGCCACTTCAGAACTGGATCCGCAAATCCTAATTCTGAAGTGACTGCTTGATTTATTCAATGAACCTGTCACCAACTAGTGGCTGACAGACCTACATCTGATTTTTATTAACGCTAATTACCTTTAATCTGCTTCCGTCTCACGTTTCCGTGCTGCTCGCCGTTCACGCGCATAATCGGTATTCGTGGTAATCTCAACATCCCGCGCCAACCGTTTCCGCCGTGCCAATTCGGCTGCCTTGGCGTTGGCCTTGGCTGCTTCCTTGACGGGATCGGTCGTCAAGTCGTGGTGAATCGAGTAGAGCAAGACTAAGGCGACAATCGTCAATGGGAAGCCTGACATCGCGCAGATCGATTGAATCGATTCAAAGCCCCCGACCGTCACTAATCCTAACGAGAAGACTAGGAAGATAACGACCCAGCTCATCCGGTTGAACCGACTTGGTTGTTCGCCCACGGCCAACTTTTTGCTGGTGAATGATGAGGTAATGAAGGCAAATGAAGAGACCGTCGTTGCCAAGAAAATAAAGCAAGATAGGCAGTACAGTGCTAACATGATCATCTTTAATGGCAAGGTCGATAAGACGGCTGCAATCACCGCGGCTTGGCCTTGCGTGTTTAAGATATGAACTAAGTTAACGATACCCATCCGTTGTAAGTACAAGGCGTACCCACCGAGGATGGCGTAAAAGCTGACACAGCCTAACGAGCCCCATAGCAACATGCCACCGAGCACCTGCCGAATCGTCCGACCACGTGAGATACGGGCGATGAACAAGCCCATGACTGGCATAAATGATAACCACCAGCCCCAGTAGAAGATCGTCTGGCGCTGCATTGCCGTTGCGTGACCATTAGGGGCAGTGTTCGTACTCAAACTAATAAATTTATTGATAAATAGACCAATACTGTTGGTTTCTGAATTCAAAATATACAAGGTCGGCCCAACGATCAAAACGACGATCAAAAAGCCAATCGCTAGCCATACATGGGCGGCACTTAACCGGCCGATTCCTTTCTTTAGACCATTAAAAACAGCCAAAGCAAAGATGACGAATAGTAAAGCGAACAAGCCTAACTTAAGGGTCATCGTATCGGCGATGCCCGTGACGGCACTTAAAACTTTAGAAATAACGGGAATTTCCATCCCGACCGAGGTCCCGACACCACCCATGATGCCAATAATGACAAGAAAGTCAATCGTGTTACGGGCAATCTGCTTACCCTTACCAGGGCCTTGCAAGACTGAAATGGCGGCACTGAGCCGTTGTACCTTGACGTGCTTAACATACATCGCATAGGCAATTGCAATCGTGGCCGGCGCAAACATCATCCACGCCATTGGTCCCCAGTTAAATTGTCCTAGCATGTGCGCATAATTATATGCAGAAGTTGAAAACGGCTTAACACCGAATGATGGGCTCTGTAGGTACCGCAATGGGTCGACCATACTCAACATTAAAATGCTGGCATCGATCCCAGTTGCGTAGACCATACTGCCCCAGTGATACGTTGAAAATTCTGGTTTATCATCAGGGTCACCAAGCTTGGTCTTCCCTAACTTACTAAACGCTAAGTAAATGAAAAAGATAAAAGTGATCACATATACCGACATGTAGAGCCAACTCATATTGTTCGTCAACCAATTAAGGATGCCGCTCAAACTCGTTTCAAGTGAATGACCCCCAATCAATAAAATAACCGAAGCCACCGCGAAGAGCCCAATTGTTGGTAAATAGACCCACCAATCAATATTCTTACTTTTTAAAATAATAAACCTGCTACTGAGCATATACTCTCTATATTTAGATCAAATTCGTGGTTCTTCCTACCGTTACAGGTAGTCCCCACGCGTAAATTTCCGACTAGCAATCGGTACACCCCTCCGAGTCAATTCTCGAAGCACTCAGTACCCTGACTTGATCAGGTTTGACCGGCTTTGTCATCCGCATTCTGTTTATGCTATCTCAAAATCAGTAGCAGAATTTCCTTCTTTCCGTTGGTTGAATCCGGACAACGCCATACTGACAAATGATTTTTAATTGCTTAATCGACGTTGGTGTTCATCTTGTTTAGCTAGTGTCTCAATACCATCGTGCTTAACGCACACGACCGTCGTCACACCACGTAACGATTAATGGTTACACTGCTCTTGCTAATAGATAACCCCCTTGAATCACCAGATAAGCCCATCACACAATTGCTCGATTAATTGCTGATGCACCAAAAAAGCGCTTAGTACCGGGTAACGAGTTACCACCTGCACAGCGCACGTCGGCTTATACAAATGCTGATTTCAGTATTTTCTGATATCTGATGTTCATGTATAAGTATACTAGTATTAAATCAGAAGTAAAATCAGCCGTTTGGCGGCCGTCAAGCCCGGCATGTTAAGGCTCACGGCTATTTTGCCGCGATAATTTTCTGAAACTAGTCAAAAGTTTTCGTAACAATTAGTTTCTAGTTTAGAATCGTTCTTATCTGTTTCAATTAATCCGGTTTCATGTTATTCTTGTAACAAGTAAATAATAGTTGAATATCAAAAGGAGGGGAACTGCATGCGACACTACTATAAACTGATTCTGACGGTTAGTATCGGCGTTGTTGCAGTTATTTTAGAATTTGGGTTGCACGCGCAACTGGCGGCTCAAATCATTATTACGTTAACGGGGGCGTTAATGGCACTCTCGATGCTGGTCGAGATGATCAAAACACTGCGTTCAGGGAAATACGGTGTTGACTTACTGGCCATCACGGCAATCGTCGCTACCTTAGCCGTGGGGGAATACTGGGCAAGTCTGGTCGTGCTCATCATGCTCACCGGGGGCGACTCCCTCGAAGACTACGCCGCCAAACGGGCCAATACTGAATTAAAAGCTTTGCTCGATAATTCACCACGGGTTGCTCACCGGTCCGTCGCTGGAAAATTGACCGACATTGACGTCGATGATGTTCAAATTGGGGACCAGCTAGTGGTTAAGCCAGGTGAACTAGTCCCGGTTGACGGTCACCTCATTCAAGGAACCGCCCTCTTTGACGAATCGTCACTGACCGGTGAATCTAAGCCAGTTGACAAGCAGGTCGGCGACGATATCATGTCAGGGGCGGTCAATGGTGACAGCGCCGTTACCATGGCCGTTGACAAACTCGCCAGCGATAGTCAGTATCAACAATTGGTCAAGTTAGTCAAAGAATCTGAATCCCGACCAGCGAAGTTCGTGCGCCTGGCCGACCGGTACGCGGTGCCCTTTACACTCGTCGCCTACGTTATTGCTGGTATCGCCTGGGCCTTCAGTGGCGATCCACACCGGTTTGCAGAGGTGCTAGTCGTGGCCTCGCCTTGTCCCTTGATCCTGGCCGCTCCAGTCGCGCTGGTCTCAGGCATGAGTCGAACGAGCCGTAATGGGATCGTCGTCAAGACTGGCGATATGCTTGAAAAATTATCCACGGCCAAAGCGGCCGCGTTTGATAAAACTGGGACGATTACCAGTGGTCAGCTGACGGTCAACCAAATCGTGCCACAGCCTGGTTTTACCGCCGAACAGATTTGTCACCTGGCCGCCAGCGCTGAACAGACCTCCAGCCATATTCTGGCACGGTCACTGGTGAAATACGTCAGCGGCACAGAGTTAAGTCCGACTAGTCACCTTGAAGAAGTCACGGGTAACGGGGTGACCGCAACGATTGACGACCACCAAGTCAAGGTCGGCAAACTCAAATTCGTCGCGCCGACCACGACCGAACAACCCTTAGCTACGACCGCCATCTACGTCGCTATCGACGGCCAGTACGCCGGTTATATCACGTTCATCGATAACGTCCGGCCAGAAGCGGCCACAACGCTCAAAGCCCTCCACGCTGAAGGGGTTCGCAACGTCATGATGCTGACTGGCGACCAACAAGCGATCGCGGAACGCATTGCCACGGACGTTGGTATCGATACCGTGGCCGCTGACCTCCTTCCCGCAGACAAAATCGCCCATTTAAAAGCCGTCCCAGCGGCTGAACGTCCCGTCATTATGGTCGGCGACGGGGTCAACGATGCCCCCTCACTAGCAGTTGCCGATGTCGGTATCGCCATGGGTGCACACGGTTCAACCGCCGCTAGTGAATCCGCGGATGTCGTGATTTTGAAGGACGACCTGAGTCGCGTCGTTACCGCGATTCAGATTGCCAAGGATACGATGCAGGTTGCCAAACAAGCCGTGTGGATCGGTATCGCCATCTGTACGATTCTGATGTTGATTGCCAGCACCGGTATTATCCCCGCCCTATTTGGTGCCATGCTACAAGAAGTTGTCGACACCGTCTCAATTCTCTGGGCGCTACGGGCATTACGCGACCGTCCACAGTCAACGACAAAGGATGTGAATTAACCCATGCCAGAATGGCTCTTACGCTGGTCACAATCAGCGCTGACCTTCGTTATCGTCTTAACCGTCGTCTCGGCCGGCCTCCTTGGCGTTCCACTCAAGGAAGCGATTCTAGTCGACTTCGCCTACATGCTCATCACCTTCTTAATCGCTTGGCGTCGAAAAGACCGTCAGCAGCATTTTTAACCTACGAATGGCGAGTCGCGATGCGGCTTAAGCACTGAAATTTTACCATCTATATCAAGCCAGTTATTCTGAATTAAACAGGATAACTGGCTTTTTTGATCCCGCTTTGACGCCCTATCGTGTTCGTCAATTTGTTACGAATTGTGATTGAAACTTACCCAGTTGTTGGCTTACTGTTGGTCAGCTGGTCAGGTCCTAATCCGACTTCCGGGGCTGGCTGCTTTTAAGCGCTTAGAAAATAGCTCGTTTCAATCATCTTAAATGCGATCACTAGCCCAACGCGTCGGTATGATTAATACCGATCAAAGATTGAAAATGCTGGATCAAACCGTTATTATGAGATAAAGATTAGAATAATTATCTTTTTTTAACGATAAATCGTTTATCCACTCGTTTCACTCAATTTTCAGTACGTAATCTAAACCATTTCGACGCGTTCAATTCGAAATTTCAAGGGAGATAAGTTAATGACAAGTGAGAAGCACCTATATGCAATTCCCACCAATCGGGACGCTAGTAAGAGTATCAAAAGTTTGGCCAATGATATTGCAGTCGCAATCGACGAGCACGTCTTACTACCAGAGCAACTGATATTCGTCCTGCTAGATTCAAGCACGCAAGCAAATTTCGACCGTAACCATGCCCAACTGAAAGCTTCATTTAAAGCACTGAAGATTACCTGCCTGCATATTCCAGTATCGGCCTTTGATGCGCTATTGAATCAAGTCTTAGACCCCAAATTGGCAGCGTTAGTCGTCGGCAGTGGGTTTTCATACGGTAAAATGGTCAATAAAATTTCGATCATTGCTCATCTGCTAGGGGCCCACTATATTCATCGGCGAGATTCAGACGTTTATCTACAAGCCAACAATACACAGATAACACCCCTCATCGCGGAGATGCGCGCGTTTAACGAAAATGACCAGTTCTTGCTAGTTGGTAGTAGTTATTTGGGCGCCTGGGGCATCGATTATTCAGATGTTGCGGACGACCTACCAACACTGCGAAAATTATTCTCACTATCAAAGCCTACCTATAGTCCAAGCCAATTAGACGATTATATTAATAATAAGTACGTCCAGGGTTCGACCGAGACCTTCCCAGGTAACTTAGCCTTCTCAGAACAAAAATCAAACTACATCGATGCTGGTAATTTTGCTTTAAAAGAAGTCTTTTTGAATATTCCAGTCTCCCCGGCCAACATCACTTCGGGTACCGACTATCTTTACCACACTTTAGTCGGGAAATCAGGCTGGCGGATGGTCTACCATAATGACCGCGTTGTTCATCAATATAACGAAAATCGCTATGACCAAATCGATCACCTGACTTATGGTCATTCAAAGCTACTGTCCAGATTAATGACTACCGTGACGAATAACGCCCTCACTGACGTCTCTCTTTCAGACGATTTTAATGACATGGCCCAACAGGTCGCAGCGGCCTATTTATCGACAGTCGATTTAGCCGAATTGTTAGCTAAGTTAAAAACAACGATTCAAAAATTTGTCGCGGTCTATGCTTCGATTGACTTACCGCACTATCAAGCCATCGCAACCAACGTCGCACAGCAACCCGACACTTATCTTGAGAAAACCATTACTGACGTCCATCACTTTATCGATTTGATTCAAAATTGGCCCGCTATCCTGAAAAACACGCAAGCACTTGAACTCGCGCCATTTTCAATCTCAGCAGATAACTCACGATAACGAGTACACAACTGACGCACGGTTTTTCCGCAAGCCTAGCCGATGATTCTGTTCTAAGCGGCCCCATTGTGGAACCTAACGTGATCGTCTTGAGCGTTTCTTGTCTAGATAGTTTCATGGCGTATCGGAACCTGCCGATACGCCTTTTTTATCTCAAAAAGCTGAGCAACGCGAACCAATTTTGATTCCCGCTACTCAGCTTTTCAGTTATCATCTATCGTTCATTATCCACTGGCCCATCCAGTTATCGTTATCTGACGGCACAGCCTTTATCGCGAAGCTGCGAGCGATTCAGTGGTTGCAGCTGTCGCGACCGGAATAAAATCGAATGAATCGTAATCAAACAGGCCGCGCGCCGTCAGCTTCAGCGTTGGAATCACGGGTAGTGTCAAAAATGAAAGCGTGATGAACGGATCAAAGCTGAGGGGTTGCTCACTGATGACTTCGTACGCTTGCTTGAGACCATCCAGTTGGGCCGCCGCGACTTGATAAGTGCTCGTGGATAGTAGGCCGCCGATTGCTAATGGCATCGTGGCTAAAACTTGGTGCTCATCACCGACCGCGATGCCGCCGTTATCCTGCGTAATCTGGGTGATGACACGCATGATAGCTTCATCCGAGGTCCCGACAGCAACGATATTATGTGCATCATGTGCCACAGTACCAGCAATCGCGCCGTGTTTCAGACCGAAGCCGTGCACCAAACCAACGCCGACTTTGCCAGTGTTATGATGGCGTTCGACAACTACCATCTTTAAGATATCCTGATCAATATCCGCTTCAAAGTTCTCAGTAGGTGCGACCGTCATCGTCAAGTGGTCCGTTTCGATATGGTTCGGCTGAACGCCAATCACATTTGCGGCGCCAGTGGTTAATGGCAATTTAAAATCAGCGAGTTGCGCGTGCTGCTGAACGTGGGTCGCCGTAAAGGTTAACGGTTGGGTCGCCGTCGTTTCAGTGACCCACTGGCCATTCTTCATCGTCTTAGCCACTTTTACAGCAGTCACATCGTCTAATACGACTAGGTCAGCAAGCTGTCCCGCTGACAACCGGCCGCGGTCCGTTAAGCGGTGAGCAACAGTGCCGTTATAGCTGGCCAGCGTGTACGCCAGTGCTGGTCGCATCCCACTTTGAATCGCCAAACGCACGTTGTAGTCGATCGACCCTTCCGTCATCAAATCACTGATGGTCTTGTCATCCGTACAGAATGCAAAACGGCCAGCGTTTGCTTCCGTGACCGCACCAATCGTCGCTAATACATCGCGTTCGACGGTCCCTTCACGCAAAAAGACGGTCATGCCAGCTTTGACGCGGTCGCGGGCCTCTTCAACGGTCATACATTCGTGGTCGGTATCCAGTCCGGCGTTGCGCATCACATTCAGTTGATGGGCATCCAGACCAGCCGCGTGCCCATCTGCATGGTAGCCCCGCGCGTACGCATCATGGATTTTGGCCATTGTATCTTCATCACCGCGGGCCACCGCACCGTAATCCATGACTTCGGCCAAACCGCGGACTTCTGGCTCTTGATATAGCGGCCGTAAATCAGCTGCGTGTAAGGTCGCCCCATTATCATCAAAAGGCACGCATGGCACGGATGACGGCAACATGAAGCACACGTCTAAGGGCGTCTGGCGAGCATCCGCAATCAAATATTCGATACCAGCAGTTCCAGCCACGTTTGCGAGTTCATGCGGATCCGTCACAATCGTCGTTACCCCGTGTTGTAGCAAGACTTTGCCTAACTCACTCGGCGCGACCATCGCGCTCTCCATATGCACGTGAGCGTCAATCATTCCTGGCACGATCCATTTGCCCCGCGCATCCACGTGTTCTAAAGCTTCATAAGGTTCGTCTTGCAAATTACTAATAATGCGGCCGTGGTCAATCCACAAGCTCGTCGCTTCAAATTCGCGCGTCTCAACGTTTAAGACCTGCGCACCTGTAATTACCATCTCAACAGTCTTTGTCATCGTATTCCTTCTCCTTACTCGCCCGTCTACGGAGAAAGCAAACGGGCCCACACGGCAAATTAAGCAGTGTGGACCCGTCGACTCAATTCGCTTATAGTCCAGTATTTACGGTACTGGGTAGAAACTCGCCATCCATATCATGGCATTATATAGGCAATTTGTTGTTTTAATAAATTGTCCTTTACTTTACCAGCCTTTCCACGTGCATGCAAGCCCTAATTTCAGTCCGGATAATCTGTGAAAACTAGTATAACCATTACGTTCCGGCAGTTGCTCAGAACAACTCTTCAAAAATTAGGTGACCTGTTGACCGGGTCCATTGATAAAGCAATGCCATGCTCAGTGGCTCCAAATAGCCTAGCCACGATTCGCGAGTCCAACGACCACAGCTGTCAGCGTCCCAACCAGTTTAGCCGGCAAATTCGCCAATTTTTTATGACATTTCTTGCTGACTATTGGTTCATTTACGTTTACAATAAAACTGACTTAACGGCCATCACTACTTTTGAGGAGCTGATAACTTTGATGATGATGAACAATCCGACGATGTTATCCTACATTCGTCGCGAACAACCCGTATTGGAACGACTATTGGCGAGTTATCCGAAGCAGATTACCGCGGCATTAGCGCACGCACCCAAGCACCCGCAACACTGGTTGATTTTGGCAACCGGGTCACGTTTGAATGCGGCCAATACCGCCCGACTTTACATGCAAAAAGTCGCAGGACTACAAGTCACGCTTGCGGCGGCAGACCTCTACGTGACTTATGAGGAAGCCGACCCCAGTGTTGACGTGGTAATTGGTGTCTCACTGACTGAAAATGACCCAACCATGCTGGAGGCCATCAACAAGGCCCGGGCAGCCAGCCACGCTCATACGATCATCATTACCGATCAGAAAAAATCAGCACTCACTGACATCGCCGACGCGACTTGTGATTTAATGACGGGCAAGGAGAGTGTGCCGTATATCACGTTGAACTTCCAAGCCATCGTCTTGACCTTAATGTTACTCACGGTTCGAAGCGCCGCACTCCAAGAACGACTGACCGAACTAGCAGTCAATCAAGAGCTCGACGAATTCAGCTTTCTCATTGAAAACATGAATCAAACCGTCCAGCGCGCTAACGACTTCTACCGCAAATTCACGATTGACTTCACGAACGCGCCCCAATTCACCGCAATCGGCGCCAACGTCCTCGCGGGTACGTTAGCTGAAATGCAAGCCAAGTTTACCGAAATCCTACGCGTTCCCGCCCATGGTTATTCACTCGCCTCATTTACCCACGGCGGTTTTATGGGCGTCCATGAAGACCATTGTCAGTTCTATATTGAAATCAACACTGATCCAGCCGTCATGGAACAGTTGCAAGCGGTTAAAACGTACGAATCTCGGCTGACCCCGCACATTTACACCATCAGCCTGACCGGTGAACAGCCCGCGGTCAACGATGACCAAACGCTCCTGCTCGACCCCGTCACCGACCCGTATAAAGCACCGCTGATGGCCATCATTCCATTCCAAGTACTCGCTTGGTTCATCGCCAAATCACGCGGCATCAACTTGAATCACTTAATGTATCAAGATTTTCAAAAAGCGATTAATTTACAGTAGACTCAGTTAATCAAGTCTACGTCAAAAACCAGCATCGAAATCAATCGATGCTGGTTTTTTGGTTGAAATAGTGTAACTTAGTTGGTCTACTGTTCGTCAGCCGATGTGCGCCCTAGTCCGACTTCCGGGGCTGGCTGACAACGCTGGAACAGGGCGGACATCGATTTGAACTCACGCAGAAACCCACTGCGCAATTTCAAATACGAGTCTTCTTCTAGCCCGGGAAACCCGCCCGGACAAGAAGAATTTCGCCCTTGAGCATTGTCAGCCAACCCCTCCAGTCGGGAAGCCGTTCGAATGGCGGATGAACGGCCACCTATTCTGGTACAATTGGCCACCGACCTATAGATACCTGGTCCTTCAGGCAAACTGTGAGTCAGGATCAGCAATTCCTAGGCATTGAGGTGATGGTTCATATTCAGTCTAACTCGAAAACTCAACTTGGCAGAGCTAGCAATTTGGCCACTCCTATAAAGACGAGCCCAACAATGGACAAATGAGTCATGAAGCAATGTCAACCAAAACAAATCTGACAGTTAGATTACAGACGTACTGCTTATTATGAATCAATGACCAGTCGTTCTAAAGTTGAGTCCGCACATGTCCGCCTTTCGAATACCATCCCGGCTGGAAGGTATTTCTGACAATGCTCAGTGGAAGACCAGTATTTAAGACGTGGTTTGTCGGCTTAAATCTGTGTCCACCACGTTCCAGCGTTGTCAGAAACGCCTGGAAGCCGACATAGGGCGCGGCTACAGCAGAAAGTTTACGGTAACTTGCACTGTTTCCAGTGAGTCTCAACTGGCCGATTTTGAACTTAAGAATTGACATGTTTCACGATCCAGAACAACTCACATAATGCATATTGGAAGCATTCAGCTCTTAGGCCTGTGCGGTCGTTGCATGTTCAGCCTTGACTTTTGAGCGTTGTTTCAAGTGTGCCATGCCAATGCCGGTGAACCCACTGATGACTGAAATGACTGGGCACAGTAAGCTGAAGAATACGAATGGTAGGTACTGAACCGTTGGTACGCCGAGAGTCGTCGTTAAGAAGACACCGCCGACACCCCAAGGTACTAAGTAGTTGATGACCGTACCACCATCTTCAAGTACTCGCCCGAGCGCGTTTCCTGATAGCCCACCGTCATTGAAGGCTTTGCGGAAGGCCCGTCCTGGCAAGATAATGGAGAGAAATTGTTCGCCAACAAAGACGTTGACCCCGATGCAAGTCAACACGCCTGCCAAAACGAGCTTGCCATCGCTATTCAAGTGTTTAGCAACGGGTGTCATAATCTGATTGATCAGGCCGAATTTGACCAGCAGACCACCTAGTGACAGTGTGACGACAATCAGCGCCACCATGCTCATCATGCTGACAATACCGCCCCGTGAAAGTAAGGTGTCGACACTCGTATTCCCCGTTTTAGAAACGAAGCCGGTGTTGATAATGGCCGTCAACTTCTTCATCGACATGCCAGGTTGTTCAAATAAAATGAGTCCCGCTGAGACGAAGATGCTCAGTAGCATGGTTGGAATGGCTGGCATTTTGAAGCCTGCACAGACGAACACTAAGACGATTGGTAATAAGGCTAAGGCTGAAATGCTGAAATGGCCATTCAATACGGCGACCGTTTGATTGATTTTGGCCAAACTCGTTCCGGTATTGCTATGGCCTAACATGGCAAACAACCCTAATGAGATCAAGCCTGCGGGTAACGTACTCCATAAAAGATGCTTGATGTGTGTGAACAAGTCGGTGTCGACCACGGCTGAAGCCAGGTTATTCGTTTCTGATAACGGTGAAAGCTTATCACCAAAGATACCACCACTAATGATGGCCCCGGCAACTAAAGCCGGGTTCAAATTCATGGTTACGCCCATCCCGAAGAAGGCGATGCCGACTGTCGAAGTGACCGTAAACGCACTGCCGACCGCCGCACCGACTAGGGTACAAACGATGAACACTGATGGCAGGAACCATTGAATATTAATAATCTTGAACCCAATCACCATCAATGTCGGAATCGTTCCCGCTGCGATCCAGGTAGAAATCATGGCACCAATCAAAATAAAGATAAAAATTGGCACGATCCCTTTATCGATCCCTTCCTTGATGCCGGCATTCACGGCTGACCAGGGAAAGCCCCGCAGCATTGCCCAGGCCGTGACGACGCCCATCGCCAATAGGACTGGGACTTGGGGTGAAAGTCCCCAGCCAATCACTCCGGCGCTCATAATGCCGAGGACAACTAATAAGACAATCACAGCTTCTAAGGTGCTAATTTGTGGTTCTGTCGTTTTATTCATAATTCAAGACTCCTTTGATTGCAATTTCAGTGACAAGCGATGTTAGTCATCAAAATTTCAATATCGTGCAATCCCACCACAGCGTTGATTAGTCATTATCCTCATCCTCTTCATTAAAAAAATCGTCCCCATTGTTCAATAGAACAACAGGGACGATTAGACTAGTCGTGGTACCACCCAGGTTGCGGATTACAAACACTTAATCCACCACTCACTAGAAGATAACGGTTCTAGTTATTATCCGTTCGTTCGAAACTCGGTTACCGTATTTCAAACATAGCTGCTGACCGGTTCGCAGCATCCACCGGCTTCCTGACACCCACAACTATGGCTACTTAATGTAACGTTTAACGTACTGTTATTAACTTACGGTTAACAATACCACCATTCATTTTAACCGTCAAGCAATCTTTTAATTTATTTTTAATCTGAATGATCCACTTTTATCACCTATCACTCCCGAGCGACTGCCCGTAAGCGTGCTTGATGGACCGTCGTGACCGTTCCGAATAGCAACGTCCAAACGATCGCCCCGACTGCCCCGATAATGTCGGCCTGAATGAAGAATAGACTTGCAAAAATCAGGACGAAAAAGGCAACCGTCAGTGGGCTGGTAATCCGGTACGCCGGCATTTTGAAGCCATCTTCCAGGTAATCATTAGATAGTCGGTACTTCCGATGCGCGACCATCGCTAACGTGTAGACGATCAGGTACATGTCACTAGAAATCCCAGTAACGATCGTAAAGACGGCCGTGGTCGCCGCACTCAAACTCATCACCGGCGTGACTAAGACCAATACGGCGGATAAAACGATGGCTGCGGCTGGTACACCACTTTTTGAAATCGTCCCGAACCACTGCCGCATCCGGCTAGTCGCTGGCATTTCAGTGGCAAGCTGGTAGAAATGACGCCCGGCTGAAAATAGACAACTATTTAGCGATGAGGCCGCCGAAGTCAACACAACAAAATTAATAATAGCCGCCGCAGCCGGATAACCAGCTAACTTGAAGACTTGGACAAATGGACTACTGTCTGGGGATAAAGAAGTCCATGGGATGATTCCCATGATGACGATCAACGCACCGATGTAAAATAATAAGATTCGCAATAACGTTTCATTGACCGCTTTTTTAATCACACGATGCGGATTCTTGGCTTCACCAATCGTAATGCTGACAAATTCGATTCCTTGAAAGGCGAAGAAGACCATCGGAAAGGCTGAAATGAAATTAGCCATGCCGTGTGGGAATAGCTGATAATTATGAAATAAATTGCCAATCGAGGCTTGGCCTAATGGCGTTGGGTGATGGCCGACCATCATGAAGATCCCAGTGACGATCAACGCCACGATGGCAACGATTTTGATCATCGCAAACCAGAACTCCGCTTCTCCGAATAGCCGTGCTGCAGTCAAATTGACAGCTGCCAGAATAAGTAAAAAGCTGATTTCAATCAGCCACGCCGGGACGTTGGGCAACCAAAACTTGACGTAGGTCGCGGTCGCCGTCAACTCAGCCATACAAACAAAAATCAGGCCAATCCAGTAAGTCCACCCCGTAAAATGACCGACGCTCGGGCCTAAATAGCGTGAGATAAACGCGACAAATGTATGTTGTGAAGGGTCTGCATAAAACATCTCTCCAATCGCACGCATCATCAAAAAGAAGAAAAAGCCTAATACTAAGTACACCCACATGACTGACGGACCCGTCTTCGAAATGGTGCTCCCTGATCCAAGAAATAATCCTGTCCCAATCGTGCCACCAATAGCAATCATCTGAACGTGCCGGTTACTAAGCGCCCGCACCGTTCCATCCGCGTTAGTTGTTTTCATAAGATCCCTCCACAAATTCTAATGGCTTTGTTGTTAAATCTTAATGTTCCGTCATTATAGCACGGGCCTCACTTTGACTTGGTTTGGATTTTTAAGGACTCCGACGCGAATTCGACGGGATAATGGCGGATTGACTTAATTTTATTAAGTTCGTCATCACTCAAAAAGCGCTATCATCGTTGTTATTCAGCGTCTAATCACTAATTTTCTCTTCTCTCCCACTTTTGAATCATCAAATACCAAAAAAACGCCCTAATTAGAATAATCTTCTAATCAGAGCGCCTTATCGACAGTCTATTGCTTAAGTGATATTACGCCGACCACAAAAATCGAATCATGCGTTGGGCCACATTCGGATTCTGATTGAGTGCACAGTGGGCGGCATCCGCACCACTGTAAAAGGCTTCGCGATATTGCGTAAGTTTGCCACGTAACAGGTAGCGAACGGCCCGTGCCGACGCGACACCCACAAAGCCATCGTTGTTATAGCCAGTATTCGTATCACCGTACACGTTCAAGAGTTTGACGTGCTGTGGAAAATTTTTGCGATATTTCAGCATCGTCGCAAAGTGTTTGGTAAACCGCGTTGGCTTAGTTGCCAGTTGGCGTGCCTGCGCCTCCGTTTGCGTATTCAGAAAACCCGTCAGGCCATCGAACGGTCCGGCGATCGTCACCACTTTATGTAACGTTGGCAGGCGTTTATCATGTCCATACTTCAACGCCTGGTTAATAATGTCATTGGCACCTAACGAATGACCGACCGCATTATACCCCGTAACCCCATACTTGGCTTTCAACTGGACCAGGACCTGGTGTAGCCAATAGATTTGTGCCTTTTGTGAGGCGTGATTATCTTGGAAAACGACTTGGACCATCGGATTCTTGATCGACCGCTGCCAGTACCCTTTGAACGCCATCACACCGTTCTTGTAAACATGCACGACGAGCGCTTTCTGGGCTGCACCAGTCTGTTCAGCTTTATGAATTAAATAATTCGTTGAATACGCACCGCCATTATAGCCATGCAGAAAAATCGTCGCCGTCTTCGATTGTTGATATTGTTGCTTAATTCCCCGGACAGAACGCGACGTCAATTGACTCGTTACCTTCGTGATCTTCGTGTCACTATTGCGCGCACCTAGCAAGACGATGGCCGCCACGATCACAAACGTCAGTAACAGCAACCGCGTCCCCGTTCGCATTTGCTTCACCAAATTTATCGTACCCTTCATTATGTTTAACATGTTTATTTTACGCGTTTGAACGCAAATGACAAACAATCGTTTCCAAACGGATCAACTATCGTACTTATTCATATTCTTTCAGCCCCAAGCTCGTTATAATGGAGGAAGTAGGTTAGCTGATTAACCTAATTAATCGCTTATCATTGACTGGAGGAAATCATGGAAAAACCAACATTTAAATATCCGGATAAGGCGGCGTATGAATTTGTCATCCTCGCCTTAGCTGCCAAGGACATCACGCCACTAGAAATCGCCAAGATCACGTATCGGTTACAATCCAAATACGTCCCAGACTTGACGGTGGCCGAATGTGAACAAGAAATCCACGAAGTTTTGCATAAACGGGAATTGCTCAACAACGCGATGGTCGCGCTCGAACTTGACCGCCTCGCTACAGAGGGACAACTCAACGAGCCACTACAATCAATCATCGCCAGTGACGCCGGCGTCTTCGGCGTTGACGAAGGCTTGGCACTCAACATGGCCAACATCTACGGCACGATTGGCGTGACCAATTATGGTTACGTTGATAAAGTCAAAGAAGGCGTGATCAAAAAGCTCGACACGGACAAATCTGGGGTCGTCAACACCTTCATCGACGATTTAGTCGGTTCAATTGCCGCCGCAGCCGCTGCCAAAATCGCCCACAAATACGCTTAACGCTTATTCGACATTTTACGCCCTAATTAAAGCCCCGCTACAAATCATGAATGACTTGTGGCATGGCTTTTGAGTTAGATTTAGCCATGATTGAAATTGTTCAAGGCGTTTGGGTCAAAAAACGGCCAGCTGAGACCCTGAAGTAGGAGCAAGATGAGCACATGCAGACGAGTATCAGGCCAATCATCAGCGCGTTTCAAATACGACATGGCATATCACACAGCTGCCAAAAGTAATGATGCTGGCCTAACTTAATTCGTCAATATAGTCTCGAAGATAGGTGGTGATGTCGTGGGGTTGGCGCCCGAGAACCTCGGCAGCGGTGGTGGTGACTGCTTTGGCGTTACCGAGTTGTGTAATGAGGTAGAGCATAACCATGACGTTGACGTAATCCTTCTTCAAGCCACGTTTCAACATTACCCGCCGGAATTTCAGTAAGCTGGGGCGGCTATAAGTCACGGAATGGCCAAAAATCGTGGTCATTTGCGCGGCGATTTCTTGATAAGTCAGTGCCGCGGGACCGGTGACCGTCAATTTTTGTTGTAGATACTGGTCATTAAGCAAGACGACGCCGGCAATTTCGCCAATATCACGCGTATCGATGAAGCTAGTCTTAGCACGACCGGCTGGAATAAACAAGTCGTGATTCTGCTGAATGTCTTCACGATGCGTCGTGTTCAGGTTTTGCATGAAAAAGCTGGGCCGAATGAACGTGTATGGCAGTCCCAGCTCGACAATCATTTTTTCAATCTGATGGTGGGGTGTCATCGGATTGTGTTCGACGCCCATCAATGAGACGAACACGACCTGCTTAATATGCTGGTCCTTTAAACAGGTTAAAAATGGCAACATGTCTTCTTTCGGCTTAGCTAACTGTGGTGGTCGAACAAAGAAGACCTTCTCGACATCTTGTAAAGCAGGCCGAAACGTCTCCGCGTTCAAAAAATCAAATGGTCGCAGCTCGACATCCGGATAGTCAGCTAATTGCCGTTGATCCTTGGCCACATTATGAGCACCTGCGACGACCGTGACCCCTGCTTGTTGATTCAAATATTGAATCAGCGGCAAGCCAATGTTGCCGGTACCACCAATCACTAGAATTTTCATTTGAACGTCTCCCCCTCCAATTTACGTAACAACTGTTGTAGCGTTTGTTGTTCGCTTGCTGTTAATGCCTGCAAACTTAGCGCTAACACCTCGTCACTCACCTGCTGACCTGCGTGTAACGCGACCGTCCCCTCAGACGTCAGTTGTAATAACTTCGCTCGCTGATCGTCTGGATTAGGATACTGTTCAATAAATTGCTTAGCCGTCAACCGCCGCACGATGCCAGACATCGTCGGCTTATCCATGTCGAGCTGCTGGCAAAGCTGGTTAGCCGTTGGCGCAGTCTCCGTTCGTTGTTGCCACAAGTCGATTTGTTGCATGACTGCCCACTGCTGAACCGTCAACCCTTGTGCGAGCAAACGCTGATTCAACTGATACCGCATCTGCTTCGCTAATTGCATGATCAAATATCCCGTATTATTCATTCGTCAGCCGTACCTCCATTTAGTTAGTATACTAACTAAATGGCTAGCACTTGTCAAATTTATGCAAAACATAAGCGCTTACCTGTTCACATCAGTTTTTTATGACAGATAAGCGCTTATTAAATTTATGAACTTCCCCAAAACGACGGCTACTCTTATGCCATCTGGTGTTGTGCCATTGCTTGCATCTTCAATACGCGTTGATCGCGTGGAATAAACATGCGAATCTCATCCTGGTTAAAACCGCATAACAAACGGTGATCGTCAAAAATAATAGGTCGCCGTAACAGTTGCGGCGTTTGGCTCAGCACGCGGACCGCCTCACTCAACGACATGTCCTCGATCGGCGTCGTCTTACTGAGTTGATGGTATGCATTAGATTTAGTACTAATGAGATCATCAATGCCATTATACGTATACTGTAGCAAGTGCTTGATTTCAGCTTCCGTTAACGGCTGCGCGTTCATATTCCGTTCATGAAACGGGATTCGATGCTCTAGTAGCCAGCGGTGGGCCTTGCGACAACTTGCGGTACTTGGTAACACACATAAGTTAATCATAATATTATCCCCAATCTTGCTTGCCTAACAATGCAGCCCCCATTATTGTGCACTGTAATAGTTGACGTCATTAATTAACAACATAATCATAGCAAAATTCACAGCTAATTGCTAGCGTTTTCAAGAAATAATTAAAATAATTTAATGTCCGCAGTTTATTATAAAACTTATATTAAGTTTACCCATACCAATATTTTAATTTTTGGTCGTCGTTGCCGGTAGCTTACCACTAGCAAGTAGGTATTCTTGGAGGACCACTGCTTGGTTGTGAGCCTCGTCCTTAGCACCGAACAATAAAATCACCGGTTGTTTCGCCAATTGTTCAGCCACTTGCCGAATAAAGTCGGGCGTAATTGGGTTGGCGTCCAGCTCTGCTCGATACTTTTTGACAAATTCAGGATACTTTTCCGGATCGTGATTGAACCACTTCCGCAATTCCGTTGACGGTCCGATTTCTTTGACCCAATCATCTAGTTGCGCGTTGACCTTCGAGATACCACGTGGCCATAGCCGGTCGACCAGCAGCCGATAACCATCCGTATCCACGGGTTTCGTATAGATTCGTTCTAACTTCAATTGCATCTTCATCCGCTCCTTTATAAGTCTCATCAACCACACTAATCTAAGCGTTTATCCGCCTTCATTATAACGTAGTTCGTTCGTTAATTAACCACCCAAAAATCAAACACTTACCAGCATAGACATGTATGTATTGTGCTAGTTATTCTTAGGCATTAAAACGTACCAATTCTTAAGTTCAAAGGCAGCCAGCTGAAACCCGCTGGGAACAGTGCGAGTTAGCGTAAACTTTCTGTTATAGCTGCGTCCTAGTCCGGCTTCCAGGCATTCTGGGCAATGGCCGGAACGTGGTGGACACAGATTTAAGCCGATAAATCACGTCTTAAATACTGGTCTTTCACTAACCAAGCACAAGACGCTTGCTAAGTGAAATTTCACCACTGGGCCTTGCC
This sequence comes from Lactiplantibacillus sp. B652, assembly GCF_023806745.1. NCBI lineage: Bacteria > Bacillati > Bacillota > Bacilli > Lactobacillales > Lactobacillaceae > Lactiplantibacillus > Lactiplantibacillus sp. B652. Next base: position 35,817 of record NZ_JAMSKY010000012.1, read on the forward strand.
CAGAATACCTTCCAGCCGGGATCCTATTCGAAAGGCGGATGTGTGCGGACCCAATTTTAAATGAACTGGTCGTTGATACTTGGTATACAGCCATTTTGACATTCCGCTCTAAGACTGGCCAATTTCTAGGTCAACTTGTCATATTTCGATTCTACAAAGAATCACAATACTGAACGTTGTCTGGATTTGTCTAATCGTCTGAGCCGGCAAAGTCTGTATGTTAAACTCAAGGCAATTCTATCGACTAAATTCAAGGTTTGTCACCATTGTAATTAGTGAACAATCTTCACGCCATCTTACCAACATTTAAATGCTACAAATCAGTATAATGTTGGTTTGAAAGTTTGCTCAAAGGACCAGTCATCCAATGTTCAGTGGTCAATTGCACCCAGATAGGTGACCGTTCATCCGCCATTCGAGCGGGTTCCCGACTGGAGGGGCTGGCTGACAATGCTCAAGGGCGAAATTCTTCTTGTCCGGGCGGGTTTCCCGGGCTAGAAGAAGACTCGTATTTGAAATTGCGCAGTGGGTTTCTGCGTGAGTTCAAATCGATGACCGCCCTGTTCCAGCGTTGTCAGCTGGCCCCGGAAGTCGGACTAAGGCGCTCATCGGCTGACGAACAAGAATCCACCAACTGGCACGTTTTAATCATCTTTAATGCTTAAAAATAACCAGCACAACACGTACATGTATAACCTGACTCGGCTGACCCTAATAAAATCACGCAAAAAAATAGCGCTAAGAATTACCATGAATTCTTAGCGCAACTTTGTGGTGTTTCAGCTGTGGCTCTAGCCTTCACCAACGACAACTTCAACTTGACCCCGTTTGGGAACAAAATTAATGTTATAAATCGGTTCACGAAGGACTTTCTCATATTCTTCCAAAACATCTTGTGGTAGTGGCGTGTGTGCGGCCAATGCCTGCATGAGGTCATCGACAGAGTAGATATTTTCCATATCAATAAAAATCCGCATGTTCCCCACCACATCATTGAGTAGTTCGGTTAAAATCGCATTGGGCTTGCCATTGCCGTCCGTGACAACGACTTGGTTACTGTCAACTTCTTTATGGTCTATCTTGGTTAGCTTAACAATATCGAATACATTCAGCATGCGCGACCCTCCGTCACAATATTAATTTGGCTATATTCTACCACAACCATAGCATATCTGAGGGCTGAAAGGTATTTAATGTTTACGGAATCAATCACTCAAATACCGCGTAAAAATCTTCTCCTGGACCTTAGGCATCGGTAATTGCTGCCGTTCTGCAGTTGTCACCGCCTTGCCCGCAAAGTATGCTAAGTCACCTAACATAACTTCGCCACCCACCCCTTGGATCGTCCATTTTTGGTGGGTAAACGTATGGGTCACGGGGCGTTTGTCCAGATAGTGCGCCGTCAAAGTTAAGCGATACTCTTGTTTAAAATAGGTCTCGACTGCCGCAACTAAATCAGCCGGCTGATAATCCTCATCCAAGTCCAGCTCTTCAATGGGAATCAAGGGAACCGTCCATAGATTTGCTAACATGCCGTTGCTTGGCCGCTGCGTCATCAACCAGTGGTCTTGCATTTGAGCTAACACCGTGACGTAAGCGATTGGCTTGGGCCGAGGCTTCTTCGTCTTGACGGGATACGCCAACTCGTCACCATCCAAATACGCTTGATTGAATCGTTTGACGGGTGAATGCGCACTATCTGGCTGGCGGGCCGTCATGTAACTGGACCCTAAATCCATGATTGCCTGGTTAAAATCGCCTGGCCGGTCATGCGGTATAATCCGACTAATCACTTGCTCAAATAACGCACGGGTCTGCGGTTTGGCAATATCCGCGTCGATTTTTAATAAGCGGCTAAAGACACGGTACGCATTACCATCAACGGCCGGTACCGGCTCATTAAAAGCAATGCTGGCAATCGCGCCCGCCGTGTAGGGGCCAATCCCAATCAGGTCCGTCAACGTTGCCGCTGTATGTGGCCACTGCCCATCATAATCTGTCAGTAGCTGTTTAGCGCACCGTTGCATGTTCCGTACACGTGAGTAGTAACCGAGCCCTTCCCACGCCTTCAATAATTGGGATTCCGGAGTGGCTGCCAAATCGGCGATGGTCGGAAATAGGGCCATGAAACGCTGATAGTACGGGATCACCGTTTGGACTTGCGTCTGTTGTAGCATGATCTCCGATACCCAGACGTGATAGGGCTCATGGTCATGGCGCCACGGCAAGTCCCGGCCTTCTTCATCAAACCAAGCCAGTAGCGTTGTTTGAAAATCCTTAATGGTTGCTGCATCCCACTCAATCATTGCGTTCCTCCAAAAAAGGCCCGGTGCTTCGTCATCCGAAGTCCGCGGCCGTTATCGTTCTAAGTTATTAATCTAACGTATGTGCAAGGTCAACTAACGTCTTTTCATAATGGTCAGTGACACTTTCATCCTGAAAATCAGCGTTAAATACCGCTAATGTCAGATACTCTGGATATTTTAAAATCACGGTTGCTAATTGATTATTGATTTCTGGGTACTTGTCATCCTCGTTGTTCAAAATATCCAAACTAGCTTGGTAACAGACGTTCGCTAAAAATAAGTAATCAACAAAATAATTAAATCCCGGTTCGTTCTTTAATTCAAAATGCGCCTCAACATCCACCGTTTCCTTAATATTGGTTAAATACTTCGTTACGATTTCTTGATACTGACGCAACAACTCCGCCTTTGCTTCTGCATGTACCGCTGCCATAAGTTATCCCCACCTAATTTGATCTCTGTGAAGATTATAGCATACGACGTAATCCTTGCTGGATATTTGCAGCCAGTCCAGCTAATTGCTCATACTGCCATTGACGTTCAGCAGTAACTGCCGCTGCATTGTTCGGCTGTGTTAAATTAATCAACTTGATTGCTTGGTCGGAAGCTCGCAAGGCATTTTCATCCGCATCCGCAGATGCCACGGCCCACCGGACACAGTCCAATGCTGCCGCACCAATCGAGCTGGTCGTATTGGCAGCCAACTTCGAGAGACGGGCCAGTGCTTGCCGCACCTGATAGCCGCTCACTAAGTTCACTTGCCAGAGCTCATTGGCATCGATTGCCAACCGTAACTGCCGATCATATTTCTGTTGGTCATCAACATATTGCAAGGCCTTCTTGGCGATAATCAACGCCCATTTGGCCAATTGTTGTTGTGAGAGTTCACCAGTCAAAGCTTCGATTTGGGCCCGTATTCCAGGGTCATCGTCAATCTCAATCTTAGGGTGACTCGGTCTAAAACCTTCCGTCATCACGCATTCCTACTTTCTTACAAATCCGACAACAAAACGACACAACTATCGAAAAATGGTGTCACTTATTTCGATAGGATTAAATTGTACCAGAAATCCGCCGAAGATGTGAGTATCTGATTCCAGATTTCACAAAAAATTTACAAACTTTTGTAACCGTTTCATTATCCCTTATAGCAACGAAAAGAACGACCTACCGATAACTACCTGTCAGCCGTTCTGTGAAACGAATTATTGAATTTCAATGTGGTGCGTATCAGCAGCCGCTTTCTTCGGCAAGGTCAATTGTAAAACACCATTTTCATAACGTGCTTCGACCTTATCAACATCGACGTCTGGTAATGAGTACTGCCGACCGAACCGTCCCGTTTGACGTTCACTGGTAATGATATTACCATCCTTGTCGCTCTCATCACTGATACTGTCGCGTTTTACGGCAATTGATAATGTCCCATCACGATACTTCAAGGCAATATCTTGCTTATCGATCCCAGGAACATCAACTTTCATCATATATTGGTCATCAGTTTCCTTAATATCAGTCTTCAATACTGAGCCGTGGGAACCAACATTTAAGAATGAGCGGCCTAAGCCATTAACTAAATCATCCATCTTAGTCCAGTCATTCAACCGATCGAATAAATCATTGTGCCAATTCATCATTTCATTAGCCATTATGCAATCACCCTTTCAACTTGTTTACAGTTTTAATCATAAGCAGTTTCATCAAAATTGCAACAATTTAGCACTCTAACGCATCGAGTGCTAATCAGTCGACTCGATACGCTTGCATATCGACTGGAATCACACGGACCATTTTGTGCGGTGTGATCGTCATTGCCTGCGTGGTCGTTTTGCGCGGCCAACGGGATTGCGGCCGATCAGCCAACTCGATTCCAACGAGCATCCGAATTCGGTCCAGAATATCCGCGACCCCAAACGCATTGTCACCCTGATTGAACGAAGTCTGCAACATATTAATTGCCACGTGTAGGTGCTGATCATGGAAACTAAAGGTCACTGGCACAAACACCAACTCAGCAGGCGCCAGCTGCTCTTGTGCTAATGCGGCGTCCAATTGTGCCATGAATGTTGTAAATTGATCCATACACGTCACCCCCATCATTGATTAGGGCTATTATACTGCATGGACCGGGGAACAGCCATTGTTATGAAATCTGGATTGCAGCCAACTGCGACCGCGTTTGCGGGCTGTTATGACGCTGGCCGTTCTAACCCATGATTGCGGCACCAAGTCAAGCTGGACTGAGCATAGGCCCCTTCCCGAATCAGCACCGTAACTGATTTTGCGGCAAACAAAAAGAGCAGGACCTAAGTCCCACTCTTCACTGAAGAATAACGCTAATAATTAACTGTTAGATAACTTTTTAGCATCTTCATCGATCGTTTCGAAACCGGAAACGCCACTCTTCTTCTTTGGATGCTTTGCACGTTCTTCTTCGGCTTTTTGAATCATAGCCTTTTTTTGTTCCTTGCTAAGCTTTTGTGCCATGATTATCGCCTCTTTTATCTTGGACGGCGAAGACTAATCTTCGCTACATGTTCATTATAGGTCTAAATTCAAAAAGTGGCACAATTTTTATCCAACTTTTTTGAAACTGCTTACTTGCATTCTGTAATTATAAAGTTTACAGTTAAGTTGTTCAGGAGGGGATTACATGTCAAAAGTACTAATCTTAGGGGCAGCGGGCCAAATTGCCCGGCTAGCCGAACAACAATTACTGGCCGAAACCGACAATGAACTGACACTTTACTTACGTCATAGCGAGCGGGTCGCGGCCTTAAAATCGGAGCGGGTCACGATTATTGATGGTGACACCACTGACGAGTCCAAATTGACACAGGCCATGGCTGGTCAGGATGTCGTTTACGCAAACTTAGCTGGTCAAAATATCAAGCAACAAGCTGAAACGATTTTAGCTGCGATGCATACGACCGGTCTCAAACGGCTCATTTGGATCTCAACCTTAGGGATTTACGATGAAGTGCCGGGCAAGTTCGGGGAATGGAACAACGCCACCTTGGGCGATTACCTCACCCGCTATTACGCGGCCGCCGAAGTCTTGGAAAATTCCGACCTCGACTACACCATCATTCGGCCAGCCTGGTTAACGAATAAAGACGAGATTGATTACGAAACGACCCAGCGTCACGACGCCTTCAAGGGGACCGAGGTCTCACGCAAGAGTATTGCAGCGCTCGTGGTCAAGTTGATTCAAGACCCAACTAACAGTGTTCGCGCTTCATTAGGCGTCAACAAGCCGAATACTGATGGGGATAAACCAGCTTGGTATTGAGCTTAATGACTATCCAATTCGACGTGTGCGATTAATCAAATTAGCGAACACCGATTCAAAAAACTAAAGGACCTGCGAAGCCGTCATCAACCGGTCGCAGGTCCTTTAGTTTTAAGCTGCGTGCCGCAAAGTTAGTTAGATAAGCCGCCGCGCCATCTCCAAATAGCTAGTTAGCTGGAGCTGGGACCATCCAAGTGAATGTCAAATCCACTGGCGCACTAAAAGTACTAGTATTTAGAAATTTGTAGCCACCACAAGCGAACCACTAACATTGTTTTTATGAGAAAAATTAGAATATCTCAATAACAAACTGACGTCCATCGCCAATTAACTGACTAATATCAAGTCATATCGGCATCCACTTTCTCACACGTATCTCATTAAAAAATCAGCCGCTAAAGCGCGTCAAATCACGGGTCTTTACGATTGACGCCTGCCAATACCCGTGTTAAATTGTAGACTCAATTTGAAAATAACCGGCGATTAATGCGTCAGTTTTCAAGGAGGGTTTCATCGTGAATTTAACATGGTACGTTAAGCAATTTACTGGTCTAACCACGACCCAACTACATGATATTTACCAACTACGCGCTAAAACATTTGTTAAGGAACAGTCGCGGTCTTATCAGGATCCCGACGACACTGACTTGACGGCGCGCCACGTCTTTGCCTACGATCATGGTCGCTTAGTGGCTTACGCGCGCATCTATGAGCATGCGGGCATCGTCTCGTTTGGCCGCATCACAACTGACAGCGACTACCGGGGAACCGGCCTTGGCAAGCAACTGATGAACCACGTCATGGCCATTCTAAAAGTCCATTATCGCGATGCGACTATCGAAATCGACGCTCAGACCCAGGTGCGCAAGTTTTATGAAAAATTCGGGCTGATTGCTGAAGGCCAGCCTTACACGGACTTGGGCGCTGAGGTCATCAAGATGCACGCCCCCGCCAAAAAGCTGGTGTTGGCGTAGCACCGCACCCTTAATACTAACAATCAAAATGGCGAACCAATGAGCACACTACTCAAGGTTCGCCATTTTTAGTTAATTCAGTTAGTTAAGCGGGTCACTGCGATATTGTTGCAAGATGTAGATAGCAACAATCACCAATAATGAACCGAGAATTTCAATCCAGCTCACCTGCAAGTTCAAGAAGATGATACTTAGCACAAAGGTGACAACTGGTTGGACCGCATCCACGATGCTGACGACTGCGGATGGCGCATACTGCAAACTGTGCAGTAATGATAAAAATGCAAAAATCGTCCCAATCAACACGATGGCTCCAATCGAAGTAACCAAGGTTGGCGTGATTTTAGGCGCCCCAACCCAGATTGGATGATATAGATTGAACAGAATTCCGGCAATCAATGTTCCCCAACCAAGGATCACGACTGGTGAGTTTTCCGCAACGATTTTCCGTGGTAACACCACGTATAACGCGGCCGTCACCCCGGATAGAATCCCCCAGATGAGAGCATCCGTTGGAATTGCTAATTCATGAATGTTACCCTTTGTAATCGCTAAGAAGACCCCCAGTAGCGAGACGCCAAACGCGATCAGATCAGTTCGTAAGGGCAGTTCCTTTTTAAACACCAACGTCCCTAACACGATAAATAGTGGACTCAGGTATTGTAAAATCGTGGCAGCCGCCGCAGTCCCCTTCTCAATACTAATATAGAACGTGTACATGTTCGCCATTAGGCCTAACGTTGCGTACGCAACTAGTTGCCCAATCGAAGCCCAGGATTTAAACACCTTAAAAATCTGGGTTCCACGTTGCACGAAACCAATCGCTAACAAGATGATACCAGCGGATAACGTCCGCACTGAAAGAAACCAGTCAGCCGGAATCGCCTGATTTTGGGAAACAAATTGCATGACCGTTCCCGAGATTCCCCAAAGCGTAGATGCGAGCATCGCCCACATAATGCCTTTCATGTAACGGCTAGTTGTCGTATTCTTCAATTTAGCTCTACCTCAATTTAATTAATGGCAATATTATACCGGGACTAAATTAAAACTCACTGAAAATTACCGTTTGTTTATTAGCAAGATTCGGCCAGATTTATCATAATTACCGCAGTCAACCGTCTACAGCGGTCAATACCGAACATTTTAAGAAAAGTTAAAGTTAAACCAGTCTGTTTGCTTGCTTCAGACTGGTTCAACTCATCAGTAATATGTATTCGTGCTAGATACCTTTTTATGAATCGTGATTAAAACAGAGCGATTCTTAAGTTCAAAAACAGCCAGCTGAGGCCCGCTGAGAAATAAGTGCGAGTTAGCGTAAACTTGCTATTGTAGGTTTCTGCGTGAGTTCAAATCGATGTCCGCCCTGTTCCAGCGTTGTCAGCCGGCCCCGGAAGTCGGACTAAGGCGCGCATCGGCTGACGAACAATAATCCAACTCAGTAGCAAATCTTAATATCAAGAACCACACCCATGAACGCACAAAAAAAGACCATGGAGACCGACAGTTTTAGCACGAGGCTAAAATTTATAGAGGTATCTTCATGACCCAAATACATACTACCACTACTCATTTTGACCGACAAGTGTTGGCAGGCAAAATGAGATGAGCAGTAATTTATTTTTTAAAATAACGTCCCAACATAGTAGTGAATAAACATCGTAATAATCCCGACAATCACGTTCCGGATAACGGCAGTTTTGACGTTACCCTTACCTAGCACGGCGGATAAGTATCCGGTTAAGGCAACCGCAACGGACACCGCAATAATCGTGGCGGGCCACTGTAGATGTGCTGGCGCAAATGTCATCGCAAATAGTGGGAAAATACCGCCGGCTGAAGCGGAAAACAATGAAGCAAAAGCTGCGTCCCACGGATTCATATAGTGTCCGAGTTCCATATCGTACTTAACGCGGACGACGGTTTCGAGTGGCTTTTTTGATAAAAGATCCTTGGCAATCTCTAACGACGTCGCTTCCGTAACGCCTAAGTTCATATAGTGGCGTTGAACTGCATGTAATTCACCCGCAAAGTCCGTCTTTAATAATTGCCGTTCTTTTTCAACGACTGCTTTTTCCGTATCTTTTTGCGTGCTGACAGAAGCGTATTCGCCAGATGCCATCGAAAACGCACAGGCTAGCAGGTCAGATAGTCCGGCGATAAAAATCGTAAATTGGTTGGTGGTCGCCGCCGCAACACTGAACAGCACCCCGACAACCGTCAAAATCCCATCATTGGAGCCGAGAACGCCGGCCCGTAGTGAGTTCAGCTTCTCATCCATCGTTTGTTTTGATTTTTTCGTTTTTGTATTCGTTAACTGCATATTCTCGCTCCCCTTGGCCCTACTCATCAGGCAAATAAGTGACCGATAAAGTAGGTCACGATCATCGTTAACAATCCGGCAACCACATTACGTAACATTCCCTGACGCCGATTGGCATTTCCGAGCACCGCCGCCACGTAACCCGTAATGGTTAACGCAATGGCGACCGCAATGACCGTGGCGAACACTTTGATATGTGGTGGGAAAAATGTGATTGAGACTAGTGGCAGAATCGAGCCAGTTGGAAAGGCAATCATCGAGGCAATCCCAGCTGCATACGGGCTGATAAATTGATTCGGATTGAAGCCATACCGTTCCCGAACCGTCGTCGACAAGGCATCTTCAGCCATCATTTCCTGAGTCGCTTGTCGGGCTAGTGGTTCGCTGATGCCCTGTTCGATATACTTTTGCGCGACCATATCTGCTTGCGCCTCATAGTCATCGGCTAATGCCGTCTTTTGCGTGGCGATCGCCATTTTTTGCGAATCCTTCTGCGTATTCACGGAGACGTACTCACCCATTGCCATCGAAATCGTTCCGGCAAGCATGCCTGCTAATCCGGAAATCAGAATCGAAAAGCTATTCGTCGTGGCCCCCGCGACCCCAACAACAATACCGGCAACGGAAAGAATTCCGTCGTTAGCCCCCATAACACTTGCACGTAGCACGTTAACTCGTTGTGCTAAGGACATTTTCTTCTTCATGTTTGCCGCCTCCGTACGTACTTTATAATCATTCTTACCTAGTAAATATTATATCTTTTTCCAGAGAATTGCAAGGCTTATTTGGAATCATTATCAAGTATAAGTTATGTTTCCCTAAACCATAATCTAGTGTACCACCATTTTATTATTAAAGTTAATCAATCTATCGGTTACGGACCGCAAAACTGTCGCTAATGATCTTAATTGGACACAAAAAGCTACCACTCAAAAATCACGATGATTTTTGAGTGGTAGCCCTTCTTCTTGATCAACAGCCGACTAAATTAGTTAGCTTCATTAAATTGTTGCGTGGTCTTAAGTTCAAATTCAGTTGGTTTAGCAGCCGTCATTAATTCTGGCGTCAATTCCACTCGCGTAATCGTCTGGTCAGCATAAGGTTGAATATAGAATGCTGGTTCGTTCATGCTCATGTAGGCGCGATACTGCGTGTAATCTGGCGTCCCGTTAGCTTGCATCTTCACGCCCTTAGGAATTTCTACCGAGTTCAGCATGTGCGAAAGCGCGTTGACGGCTTCAGCGTCCGTATCGACGGCATCCGTGTGTTGCCGCATAAAGACGGTCCGGACGAAGCGTGCAACGGAAGTATAATCGCCAGGCATGCCCAGTGCACCGGTACCAGGGCCAAATGGGTTGACCGTTCGATCGCCGTATTGACGACTTGGGTGTGGTTCAGGCTGCAAGTTAACATAGTTACTCAAGTTCTTTAAGTGCCAGTTGAAATCGGGCGTGTTGGTCATGACGCCGACTGGGTTTTCCATGTAGTGCACACCGTCATTTTCAAGTTCTAGCACGTACGTTGCGCCACTCTTATCACTAATGATCCAGTGTAATGGCACCACGATGTTGAGCAGCGGTGCCGCAGCTTCCATCACGTTTAAGCTTGCCAACCGGTCGCCTAGTTCTGCGGCGCTCTTGACATTCCCCAAAATCCACATCAAAACTTCGTGTGGGGCGAGGTTCAGCTTATCGGCTTTCGCCTGTTGTGCAAAGTGAGCCTGACCAGAGAAATACAATGCGGCCGCACTGACACCGTGTTCATTGACCCCGTCCACGAAGACGTAGCCGTTCAAATTACGGCCGGTCCCGACAAAGCTGTAGGGCGCGTCAAACCCATCGGCGTTCGTGACACTGCTAAAGTGGTGGTTGCGAGGAATGGCGACTGGCCGACCACCAAGTTCAAAAGCAAAGTCCATGGTGCGTGCTAAAAATTGATCACCCGCCGTGGTTTGAATCGTTAAACTAGTACACATAGGTTTCACATCCTTGATTTAAATACTATCATTTTAGCATCTTAAACCCAGCGAAACACGTATTTGCACAAATTAATTTACGGTCATCAGTTTATTTTAATCACGCAACCGCAACGTCATCGCATTGATGGCAACGATAATTGTACTTAAAGACATGACGACCGCGCCGACCATCGGGTTCAAAATGAAACCGAGTGGTGCTAAGATTCCGGCTGCTAACGGGATAGTGATGACGTTGTATCCGGCACCCCACCATAGGTTTTGCGCCATTTTGCGGGTCGTTTGCCGGGCTAGTGCTAAGAAGTCGACGACATCATTCGGATTGCTCTTGACTAACACCACGTCCGCCGAATCAATCGCGACATCCGTCCCAGAACCAATTGCGACCCCAATATCAGCTCGCGCCAGGCTCGGTGCGTCATTGACCCCATCACCGATCATCATCACGTGGCTACCGTCAGCCTGATACTGTTGGACCAACTTAGCTTTATCTTCTGGCAAGAGACCAGCATGGACCTCGTCGATGCCGAGTTGATGCGCAACGACTTGGGCACTCTGCGGATTGTCCCCCGTTAACATGACGGGCGTGATCTGTTGGGCTTTCAAGCTCTTGATCAAATGCGCCGCTTCTGGTTTGATCTGGTCACCCTGTGCGACGTAGCCGAGGACCGCGGTATCTTGAATCAAGAAACTAACGGAGTTCCCGGCACTCGCTAAACGGTCAAAGGTTTGCTTATCGTAAGACAGATGTTGCTTGTCAAGGTAAGCGGCGGAGACGATTTGATAAGTGTGCTCGTCAATCGTTCCACTGAGTCCGACACCGGTAATCTGATGAACATCCGTGACAGATTTAGGTGTGACTTGTTGTTCCTTAGCTGCCGCTAGAATGCCGACAGCGAGCGGATGACTGGAGCCATTTTCTAAACCGGCCATCATTGCTAAGACGGCGTCGTCAGTCAACTCATCCATCTGACTCTGGTACTCGGAAACTTTGAAATTACCGGCCGTCAGCGTCCCCGTCTTATCCATTAAGGCGTAGTTCAGTTTGTTGACTTGTTCCATTGCGTCCCGATTACGAATCAAGAGACCGTGGCTCGCTGCAATCGCCGTACTACGGGCAACGACTAAGGGAATCGCCAACCCCAACGCATGCGGGCAGGCAATCACGAGGACGGTCACGGCAATCGACAAGGCTAAGGCCAGGTTGCCGACCAGTAGCCAAACGATAAAGGCCACGATGGCAACGGTCAGTGCCGCGTAGAAGAGCAGTCCCGCAACCTTATCCGCCATATTTTCTTGTGATGACTTGGCTGCTTGCGCGTCACTAACGAGCTTCATCACTTGAGCCAAATAACCGGATTCACCAGTTCCAGTGACCGTCATTTCAAACGTACCGTCACCATTGACGGAGCCACCGACAACTTGATCCTGACGCCGTTTTTCAACTAACTTCGCTTCACCAGTGACCATCGCTTCATTGACACTCGTCGCGCCACTCTCAACCGTCCCGTCTGCGGGAATCTGTTCACCCGCCCGGACTTGAACGCGGTCACCTTCGACTAAGTCCGCAATCGGCACGTCTTTTACTTGACCATCCACCAACTTATGCGCGGTACTTGGCAGCAACTTCGCCAGTTTATCCACGGCCGAACCAGCGTTCATGACCGTGTTCATTTCGATCCAATGGCCCAACAACATAATGACGATCAACGTGGCGAGTTCCCAGAAGAAGTCCGTCACCATTGGCTTAGTGTGCAAAATATCATTCGCAATCACCGCGTAAATACTATAGATATAAGCCACGCTGATCCCCATCGTAATCAGGGTCATCATCGCTGGCTTCCGGTTTTTAAGTTCAGCTTTGGCGCCACTAAAGAACGGCTGCCCACCATAAATGAACAAAATCGTTCCTAAAATTGCGACCAGATAATCGGACCACGGTTGAAAGACGACTTGAAACGGCAACTGCATCCCCATCATCGGACTCATCACAACAATTGGAATCGTCAAAATCAGCGACACCCAAAACTTCAACTTTAAGTTGCCCATGTGCATCATCTCGCCATTGCCCATATCCATGTCACCCATATCATGGCTATCATGATGCTGCATGTGTTGCATATCCATATCCTTCATAAGTTTATCCTCCCCAATGTCGTACGTCTACATTTGTAATTTACAGTTTGAGTTTACAATTGTAGACGATAAAAGTCAAGGAAAACACTTTTTATGGCAATCAGCTGACTTAACGGAGAAAACCGGGCATATTGGCGGCATATAAAAACGGTAGCCCCCGCTGATTTAGGGACTACCGTTACTTTTTCATGATTAAAACTCGCGACTGATTGGCGTAAGAATTTTAGACTTGCCGTTGTTAGCACCGCGTCCCGGGAACGCAGTCACACTCGACCATTTCGGGCGCATGCTCCGCTTTTTCGGCTAAGACTTTTTGTAGCGCGGCGATGTCTGTCTGGCTTAATTCAGTCTCACTGATCAAATCGGTCAACGTCTGGCCGACCCGCATCTGACATAAATGGCCGAACAGTGTCTTGACGGCTTCATCCATGGATGGCTGTTCTTCAACCATCGGATAGTAAGTAAACGCCCGACCACTCTTTTCAGCCCGCAACGCGCCTTTTTTCACTAACCGGCCCAGCAATGTCTTGACCGTGGCTGTCTTCCAGCCCATCTTATCGGCCATGACTTCGGCGACTTGGCTACTGGTCACATTCCCCAATGTCCAAGCAACCCGCATGACTTCCCATTCAGCATCACTGATTTCGATTTTCGTCTGTGCTTCCAATGGTTTGACCACCTTTCTCTAATGAAGTTAATTATAGTTTACAACCGTAAACGAATAAAAGCAATTTTAAAATTCCGTCATCCTTATCATAACCCTTTTCGCACCCGATGAATAATGACCCCTATCAAATTTAAGCTTCAGGCGGTCAACCCCGCCCATGCAATCATGACTGGGCCGCCACGAATTGGTCGAGTAGCGTCGCCAAGGTCGTCACACTAGCTGGATAATTACCGGCGTGTTGCAACAGATAACTGGTCAGCTTACCGTGATACAGCACGGTCGTCGCCGTCTGTCCATTCGTATGTAATAAAGTTTGCCGAAACTCATTGAGTAGTTGTTGTAGCCCCGCTTGTTCTGGATTGTGACTGTCCAACGTCAATGCGGCCCGACTGATCGCGTCGAGTACTTGTGCTTGTGTAATATGTGCTTGAATTGCCATGATCTTCCCTCGATATCATAATCTTCTCTGCGTTGTATCTGAAATATTGGTAGGCAAAAAGCAGTGAAACTCACCCGCCAGACACAACACATGATAATATGCATAAGTATACACCGTTATTCTAGTCAACTGGTACCATTAATCTGGTAAAAAATGTGTTATGCTACCTAATATTAACTATTTTAGTGACGGGGGTTCACGATTTGAAACCAAATTCTAAATTCTTACAACGCCTCCAATTATGGATGCGCGGTCGTTATGGGCAAAACGATACCTTGAATCGCTTTCTCAACTATTTAGCATTACTACTACTAATTATTAGCTTTTTCGTGCGCTTCAACTGGTTGGTCTTAATTGCCGTCCTGTTGATTGCGATCAGCTATTGGCGCCTGTTCTCCAAGCAAATCTATCGCCAAGTTGCCATCAACCGCGGCTTTCAGCGCATTTGGCTACCGCTGACACGTCCCTTCAGCCGCCTCAAGTATTCGCTCACCCAGCACTGGCAGTACCGGTTCTTTCACTGTTCGCAGTGCCACCAGCGCATTCGTATTCCACGCCACCACGGTCGGGTCCGCATTACTTGTCCGAAGTGCGGTCACCAGTTTGAGGCGAAGGTCTAAGTTAGACGCTGCGACTAGTTGTCCGCTTGAATACGGACAATCTGGAAAAATTGGCATCCGACTTGGCTGAATGATAGTCAAGAACAAATGATACGCGAACGCTATGACTGTATAGCGTTCGCGTATCATTTGCGTTTATGGCATTACTCGTGTGACTTTCAGCAATACCGGACCTATCCAGACGCTGAGTGTAGAAACTTAGCGCCAATTAGATGTCAATGTTTAACGACGTCACGATGGTTAACATGCGGTGCTTCATATTTAAGCCGAAATAGCGTTATACTATGTTTAGTTTTTACTATAACGAATATTGTCATCTAATTTTATCTGCGATATTCGCCCCACCTATTAGTAATAACCATAAATTGGAGGTCTCTTCATGGGATTTTGGATAATGATTTTAGCTTTTCTAGGATTTTTGGTCTTTGGCTATCTTGGTATCAAGCACTACAAAACGTCCAAGTTTGCGGCGGTGCTCGCACTAATCATCGCCCTCTGCCTGCTAGTCCTCTTCGTCTATTTAGTTTGATTTGAAAAGCAGTCACTAATTTTCTAGTCGCACCCAATATTTGCCCGTCCCAGCTTAACTGGTAACGGGCACAAGTATTGGGTGCGAACTGTTGTATCTGGCGGCTCACTAAATTCCTAACACGGTCAATTAAAACGCTTACAAGAAAATAATTAGCCCTTTTCAGAAAAAATACTTACGAAAAAATTGATTATCTGGTATGCTAACCCATTGTTTAGGAAAGTGAGTGTGAAAAAGATAATGGATTCAGTTCAAAGTAACCCGCAAGCAAAACAACAAGCACGGGTTCCCGTTGCCCATCCAATGCTAGCCATGATGGGAATGTTAATTGGTGGCTTTGTTGGGATGTTCAGTGAAACGTCATTGAACATCGCCCTGCCTCAATTGATGGCTCAGCTTCATGTAACGACTGCTACTGTTCAGTGGTTAGTAACCGGATACATGCTCATGATTGGGATTGTTCTCCCACTATCTAGTTTAATTACAAAGTGGTTTACGACTCGTCAAGTGATTCTATTTGCGCTGATCGACTTTGCCGTTGGGGCAATTATTTCAGCGTCCGCACCTGGTTTTGGCGTGCTATTATTCGGTCGAATGATTCAAGGGATCGCAACTGGCTTGATTCTGCCACTAATGTTCACGGTTGCCATGCAAATCTTCCCACCTTATAAGTTAGGTGCCGCCATGGGGATGGTCGGACTAGTTATCATGTTCGCCCCCGCGGTTGGTCCTACTTTAGCTGGGGTCGTCTTAGGGGTTGCTTCATGGCGTTGGATCTTCTGGATTTTTATTCCATTCTTGATCATCGCCTTCCTCTTTGCCGTAACGTCACTCAAAAACATCGCCCCTGTTACCCGGCCAAAGATTGATTTCTTATCGATCCTCTTATCCATGGTCGGTTTCGGGAGCCTAGTTGTTGGGGTAAGTCTGGCTAGTGATCAAGGTTGGGGCTCTGCAACTGTCTTAGGTGCGCTGGCCCTCGGGATCGTTATTCTCGCTTGGTATGCTCATCGTCAATTAACGATGGACAATCCAATTTTGAACCTTAAAACTTTCGCAATTCCTGGTTTCCGGGTTGGTGCCAGCTTAGTCATGATTGACTTTGGAATCATCCTGTCTGCCATGTACTTGTTACCAATGTACATCCAAAAGGGACTCTTGATTCCAGTTGCTTTGACCGGGATCATCATGCTTCCTGGTGGCTTGGTTAACGCGATTATTTCCGCCGTTTCTGGTCGGTTATATGACTCCGTCGGTGCTCGGACACCTGCAATGCTCGGCTTCTTAATCTGCATGGTTGGGGCGTTGATGCTAGCGTTAACCAGCACACAAACGGCCACTTGGTACGTGATTTTAGCCCACGTCGTCTTAATGATTGGGGCACCACTTGCTATGTCACCATCGCAGACCCATGGGTTGAACTCATTGACTGGTCCAATCGCTGCGGATGGTAGTACCATCATGAACACCTTACAACAAGTCGTTGGTGCGATTTCAACTGCCCTTGCGACGAGTCTCTTAGGTATCGGCCAAGCCGCATACTACAGCAACGGCGGTCATCAAGCTGCCGGCGCGTTTGTTAACGGTGCCCACTATGGCTTCTACTTCACCTTAGTCTTAGCCTTCGTTGGTCTGTTGCTTGCAACCCGGCTCTCTAAGAAGACGGCTAAATAAGGCGCCATGTTTTAAGACATGTGCTGAATGCAATGCTAAATTGCCCATTTGAAGGCACATTAAAAATAACTTCTAATCGTTTGACTAACTATTAGTAAAATCCCGTCGAATCAGCACAACACGGCTAGATTCGGCGGGATTTTTGTTCGTCATAACAATTAGAGCTGCTCCTGTTAATAAATTTATTTATCAAAAGGGCCGGTATCAGGAATTATAACCAGAAATAATCCTGATAAATAATTGCACTTTACTGACTTTTCCTGCACAATTAAATTGATAATGTGAGGAGTCGAATACTATTTATGGAACTTACAATTGGTTTGATTATTGGCACTAGCCTCATCTTGGCCGTTTTATGTGGCGTTCTCAGTGGACACTACTATCGTCAGCGGGCTAAAATCGCTGGGACGATTTGGGCACTGATCACACTCTTACTCGTCGGATTGGCCGCCTTCTTCGCTTGGGTCGTCTGGTTCGGCATGTAACCGCCAAGCTTGTCGCTGACTGTCATATCACTAAAGGAGGAGCTATGAATCCAGAAGAAATGTTTCAACGCTATCTCAACAAATACCATGTGACTTACCAGCACCCCGAACACGGTTTAGTGATGCTGACGTCGCCAGTCTGGCCACAACACCCGGAACTTCAACGGTCCATTCAACAGGCGTTCCAAGGCTTAGATGGCGTGACCAGCATTACGATCAATAGCCCTGAACAATTAGTCATGCGCTACGATTCAGACCAACTACGCAAACTCAGTCCATTGACGTTACTCAGTTTGGAACGTCGATTGAGCAAACAATATCATCAAGCCGGCTATTAAACCGGGCTTGGCGCTGGTTTCAGCTAGTCAAAACTGATGCACCACGGTGTCTATGCGACCTTAGCCGGCACAACGAATTTTCAGGACACATGACTATGGCCGGAACTGGCACTGCAATTAAACCCGTACAAGCCCCGCAACTAATAAATACCGTCAAAAAAGGCAGTTTTCGTCTTCCCTTTCACTAGGGAATCACGAGAACTGCCTTTTAGTTCGCTTGCTTCAATTTAAAAGCTGACGGTTGCCATAATTTTGCCTTCTTTACCGGTAAAATTGATGACCTGACGTTTTAAGTTGGCCGTCCACGCCTGACACCCGGCACTCGCAAAATGCTTAACAGCGTCCGCTAGCGCCATTTCACCAGACACGTATTGCTTGGCAATTTTTTCAACGGCTGCGGCGTCTTCTTCAGGTTGAACAACACTTTCGATACCATTGGTCCGCCGTTCTACTAAGTAGCCGTTCTCACCAAAATAAGTCGTCGCACCAGTTTCAACATTGTATTGAAAATGTTGAACGCCTAGGTCGGCTTCCTTCTTGGCAATCGTGGCAAAGTCAGCATGGTCACCCAAATTAGTTAACACGTCGTCAATTTCAGTTAATTTAAACATCATGACACCCCTCGTTCTAATTTCGTTTACTCCTCCATTGTAGTCCAATTAGCCTTGTTTGGCAGTCAACGGATAGCAAATTCGCATCAAAACCATGTAAATCACAGCGATGATGACCATATCGATGAACGTAGCTCCCGTGAAAGTCGCAATCCAAGGCAGTTGTTTGAGCAACAGATAAATCACCACGCCTAAGACCCAGCAGAGGAGTGCAATCCAATTGATGCCGTGATGATACCAATATTGGCCCTTAGAACTAGCTAGTTCGTTCACATCATAGTGTTGACGATGCCGCCAATAGAAGTCGACCAGCATCACACTGATCATCGGCCCGAGCACCATCCCGATGTAGTCCAAGAACGCCGTAAAAGCGTCCAAGAAACTCCCCATCACGAGTGGAATCAGCGTCACCAGCGTTGCAATGATCGTCACTGCCCATAACGCCGGTCGTAAGCGAATCCGTGGGAAAATGTTGGATAGCGCAGACCCTGCCGCCAACAGGTTGACCGCGTTGGCCGTCATACTCGTTAAGACGATGACCAGTAAGGCAAGTACGCCCAAGCCTAACCGACTCGCAATCGTGCTAGGGTCAGAGTTATTGGGATCATAAGCCCCCGAAGTAATGGCAATACTGATGGTTGCGGCGAGACCGATGAAGGCAAACCAGAACAAGCCTGTAAAAGCCCCCAAGAATGGCATACCAGTCGCGCCGCTCCGTTTGCGGGTAAACCGGGTAAAGTCAGCGCCCGCGGTGACCCATGATAAGTTAAAAGCTGCTAACGTGTCCATACCAGCGCCTGCCGTCATATGCAAATGCGTTGGAGCGCGCCAAGTTAACAGGTCATGCATTGAGACCGTTTGAAAGACGACGACCGTCTCCCATAAGACAAACAAAATAACTAGAATAATGCCGATACGCTCAATCATTTGGACAGAGCGTTGGCCGACCGAGACACTGAGCAGGTGCAGGATACTCATGACGATAATGCCCAAAATCAAGCCTTTCGCCCCGCCAGGCTTCCCGTAAACGGGCCAACCTACTAGATCATGTAATAGGTAACTCACGGATGTTGCCGCGATAAACGTATTCACCGCGGTCCAGCCAATATACTGGGTGAGGTTCACGAATGACGGCACATAACTCCCCCGAACGCCAAAGGAACCCCGAATCAAACTCATTGTTGCCGCCCCGGTCTTGTACCCCATAAAACCGACCAACGACAAGCATAAATACGACAGCGCGGACGATGCCACAATCACTTTTAGAGCAGTCAATAACCCGCACGCGGCTAACACGCCACCAACGTACCACGTACCATTATTGGCATTAGCGCCAATCCAGGTTGCAAACATATCCCAATTGGACATGTGTCGGTGCTTAGGCGCCACCACTTCAATTTGATACTTCGACTCTTGTTGCACATCGTTCACCCTTTCTACAATGTTTTCCATTGTAGTTTTTTTAGGGACGGCTGGTCAAGTCTATTTGACCAATAATTCGTGTGCATCCTATCGTCCCATGGTGAGGGATTTTTTGGCGCAAGTTAACTCGTGTATTCTATGATTGCTGGTGCAAAAAGAGATTCAAATGAGCTTGGTACTCACTTGAATCTCCCCTCTTGATTGATAATGTGGCTAATACCCGGACACACTCAACTGCGCAGTGTGCTAGTTAGTTTATCATGAATCATGATTAAATCATGCTATTTTTCTAAGTTCAAGGGCTGCCAGCTGAGACCCGCTGGAAATAGTGCGAGTTACCGTAAACATGTAGCGGTATGCTCGTCCTAGCCGGCTTCCAGGCATTCTGGGCAATGGCCGGAACGTGGTGGACACAGATTTAAGCCGACAGCCCACGTCTTAAATACTGGTCTTTCACTAACCAAGCAAAAGACGCTTGCTAAGTGAAATTTCACCACTGGGCCTTGCCCAGAATACCTTCCAGCCGGGATCCTATTCGAAAGGCGGACATTTACGGACCCAACTTTCGATGAACTGTTCGTTGATTCTTAGTGGACAGCTATTTTGATATTTAACGGTCAGACTAGTTTTTGGGAATATCGAAGTTGCCTATCCGTATTTTTAGTCCGCATCACTGAACATTGATAGAACTTTCTCTCGTTGACATAGCTGCTAAAGCCCTAGATTCACCAAAAATGGCTATTTTTATCATCTCATCGTAAATCTGAGTTAAGCACTAATCTTCAAACGACCTTACCGGTAAATAAGCATCATCAATATTGATTCAAAAAGTTTGCTTGAAGGACCAGCCACCGAATATTCAGTGGTCAATTGCACCCAGATAAGTGGCCGTTCATCTGCCATTCGAGCGGGTTCCCGACTGTAGGGGCTGGCTGACAATGCTCAAGGGCGAAGTTCTTCTTGTCCGGGTGGTTTTCCCGGGCTAGAAGAAGACTCGTATTTGAAATTGCGCAGTGGGTTTCTGCGTGAGTTCAAATCGATGTCCGCCCTGTTCCAGCGTTGTCAGCCAGCCCCGGAGGTCGGAATAAGGCGCGCATCGGCTGACGAACAGGAATCCACCAACTGGCATGATTCATGACAGACCAAGATCATTAATTGCACAAAACCTAAAATGGCATTAAGATAATCTTAATCAACTTATTAAGGAAGTGACACTTGTGAAGGGAGCATTAACTGGTTGGCGGCGTAACCTAGCCGTACTCTGGCTTGGAACGTTTATCGCCGGCATGGGATTTTCCGAAGTTATGCCGTTCTTATCGCTATACGTCGGGCAAATGGGAGATTTTTCGAAAAATGAATTGACGATGTACAGTGGACTCACTTATGCGGTGACTTTTTTCGTAGTCGCCGTCGTTTCACCACTATGGGGCAAACTTGCTGACCGACGTGGCCGCAAAATCATGTTACTGCGCTCTTCACTTGGGATGGCGTTCGTTATTGGTGCTATGGGCTTCGTACATAATATCTGGCTACTGATCTTACTGCGCTTCCTGCAAGGGCTCTGCGCGGGCTACATTCCTAATGCCAGTGCCTTAATTGCGACAGAAACGCCCAAGGAAAACAGTGGGACGGCGATTGGGATCCTAACGACCGGCTATGTTTCTGGCAACCTGATTGGCCCGATTCTGGGTGGGGTGCTCGCGCAAGTCTTCTCGATCCGCCTGACCTTTATTATCACGGGGATTCTATTACTGATCGTCTTCGTGTTAAGCTTGACGCTCGTTCACGAGAACTTCAAGCCTAGCGATGTCACTGCTACCAAACGTGAAGGCAGCATCCTCAGTCAGTTTAAAAATCCAACCCTAATTATCACCTTACTTGTCTCAACGATGATTATTCAAATGGGTAACAACTCGATTACCCCGATTATTAGTCTGTATGTCAAAGAACTGATGCATAACGTTGGTCCAATCACGGTGGTGGCCGGTATCATCGCCGCGCTTCCCGGGATTTCAACGCTACTTTCCGCACCGCGACTCGGTCGGCTGGGTGATCACCGGGGTGCAGACCGGATTCTCGTCTTTGGCTTCGTGTTCGCCATCTTGATGTACTTCCCTCAAGGGTTCGTCTCAAGCGTCTGGACGTTGGGCCTACTGCGGTTCATGATTGGGATCTCTGATGGTGCGCTCTTCCCGACCGTTCAAACGCTCTTATCCAAGAATACGCCGCGTGAACTGACGGGAACGATCTTCAGCTGGAATCAGTCCTTCCAAGCAGCTGGCAGTATGCTGGGCTCCTTACTTGGTGGGGCCGTCTCGGGCTGGTTCGATTACAATGGCGTTTTCATCTTTACCGCCCTATCGTTACTGCTCAACTTCATCGGCGTCCTGATTTTCATTCCTAGCATGCGCCATCCGTTTGCGAAACGTTCAGCGAGTTAGTTCGTTTAAAAGCTGGCGCAAACTAGACGCACTGCCGGAATACCGTTTAACCGGCTAGTGGCGTCAGTTTGGGAAACTTCCGATTTAGCGATTCGACCTGATGATATTCGCTGAACTTAGCCAATTTATAATTAAAAAGCCTGGTTTCAAAATTCACCGTGTCATCACGGCATTTTGAAACCAGGCTTTATTGATCTTTTGTAACAATAATTGCCGTCACTAATCTGGCCGTCAAATCAGACCGGTCTCCGACTTAACGCTGTGGAGCCATCACCTAACTGAACAGCGCACCAGCTCGTCTAGAGTCAATACGTTTCTTAGGTTCGACGCCACTCAGGTTAAACGATACTAACGACAAGGTACGGTTTACAAACGATTACTTCAAATACGTCGCCATAAACTGACTGACTTTTTGTTGATACAGCTTCGGGTGCAGCGTGTACGATTCTGCGTGACCCGCACCTGGAACGACCCATAATTGCTTATTTTTGACGGTCGTCGCACGATAGTTCTGGTAGACCATCTTGGTTGGCACAAAGGTATCCTTGGCTCCGTGAATGAAGAAAATCGGCAGCTTGTTCTTTTTCAATTGGTTGACCGAACTGGCCGTCATGAAGTTAAAATGTGCCTTGGCTTCAGCGACCCAGCTAGCCGTGTATAACAATGGGAATTTCGGCAAATGGTAGAGTTGTTTGAGTTCATAGCCCAGCTCATCGCCAACACTAGTATACCCACAGTCTTCAATGATGGCCTTCACTTGGGACGGCAGCTGCTCGCCACTCATCATCATGACCGTGGCGCCACCCATCGACACCCCAAATAATCCGATGCGGCTGTTCGTTCCAACACGGCGAATCACTTGTTTGGTCCATTTGACATAATCTAAGCGGTCCGGCCAGCCGAAACCATAGTAATCGCCCTGACTCTTCCCATTACCCCGATCATCAGGGGCGAGCACGTTGTAGCCTTGGCGGTGCCATAGCCGAATATAGCTCGCCATCTGTTCCTTATTGCCCATGTAGCCGTGCGCGACCACGATCGTTTTGTTCGTTTTATGCGCAGCGGGGACGTAATCAGCGACCAGCTTCAAATTATCAGTCGCGGACGTCTCGTGCCAGGTCTGCTTGTTGACCCGTTTGAGCCACGCCTGATTCTGCTTCAAGGTATGCTTGCTCTTGCTTGAGCTGTGTGTCAAAACTTTGGGCGTGGGTTCAAAGGCAAAGTGGTATAAATAGAAACTCCCCCCTGCAATCCCAATCACTACCACGGTCAAAAACGCGACGAGTGCCAGCGTCCATTTTTTGCGCGTTGTCATTCTCAATTCTTCCTCTCTCATGCCATTGTTCTCTTATGCTTGTGCTAAATCTGTTAATACTTGATTCGTTAATAAATGTGCCGCAACCGTCTGCGCTGCCAGTTGAATCGCGTGTGTCAGTGGGTCATTCGTCGCGATTGTCAGCGGGTGTTCCCGCAAGGCCTGTTCAAATGCTTGCCGGAACTGTTCATAACGCGGTTCAATTTGTCTAGAATCACGTATTTGCAAGATTGCCTGACTGATAACCGGTAATGAAAAGTCCAGCTTCAAAATCGAAACGACGAGCACTGCCACCACGTGATTGCGGGTGTAACGGCGTCCCGTTGGCCGACTAAAAAAGTGTTGTTTCACATAACTATTGACCATCGTCTTCGTCACCGTCGACCCAAGTGGCGCTAGTGCGTCATTGACGAGTTCTAACAGCTGTTCCATATACACCGGAACGTCTGGCAGTTCATCCCACGCCATCAGATGGTACGTTGCTAATGCTGGTGTTGCCATTCGATATTCCTCCCTGTAACCTATTTTAATTTAGCCTTAGAATTAGATTCAAGTAAACATCATCAATACATTATGTTATGTAGAATTATAATCTACTTAATATTAATATTTTATCTGACCGATGTCCATTCGTTTATGACGACGTATTGAGCAAGTTATTAAGTTCAAGGGCGGCCAGCTGACGACCACCAGCTAAGCGGCGTATCCAACTAATTTTTATACCAGTTAGAACCAGCACCGACGACGACATTTGCCAAACAGGGGCTTGAAACCCGACCCGTTTTTCAGCTAAAATAGGCCTATCATTATTTCATTGTCCAGAAAGGAAATCATTATGAATAACGTTTACCTAGCTGCACCGTTTTTTGACGACGCCCAAAAGGAACGCATCCAACAGGTCAAGGCAGCCTTACTTGCCAACCCAACCATCAATCCAGATGGCATCTTCATTCCCGAAGAACACCAATTTGAGGAAGAACCTTTTGGTAGCCGCGCTTGGCAACAATACGTCTACGCTTCGGACATGCGCCAAGTTCACCGTGCAGACGTGGTCGTCGCCTTACTCGATTATGATATGACTAGTGACACGAACGAACCGGACTCTGGCACAATGTTTGAAATCGGCGCAGCGGTCGCTGACAAAGTACCCGTGCTAGTCGTCCAGTTTGATGCCAAAAAAGAACTTAACCTAATGATTGCCCAAGGCTTGACCGCTTATTTTGATGCTAGCAAGGATGGCTTAAAAGAACTTGCTACTTATAATTGCGATGATTTACGCTCCAAGCCAGCGCAACGGCCTGTCTTTTAGTCTTAATTAGTTGTACTTGAGTCGCGCATCTAGCGCACTCAAAAAGACATCCGTTCGAGCATTACTAGCTTGAACGGATGTCTTTTTCCATACCTAAATACTCCCCAAAATAGCCGCCACTCCCCCAACTGGAATGACGGCCATTTCACGTTAATGCAATCTGTCAGGACTTGTCAGCTAAACGGGCTATCAAGCGACCCAACCTAATGTTGCAAATATTTCTTTATTAGTTTACTCGTCTAACTCCGCCTATTCCGCAGGGTCAGCGACGAGTCGTTCCCGTTGCCGGGCTTGCCAGCGCTTGTTCAGCTCCAGAACAGCGGTTGGGATAAGGGTTGCGACGAGGACGATCAACCACGCGCTAGCTGGTAAGGTGACCAAGCTGAAGAAGTTGCGGAACGGTGGCACGATTGCGATGGCTAGAACAACTAGAATCCCAATCAATAAGCCGCGATTAAGCATTGGGTTGCGGGTAAAAGTGTCCCGGCTCAGTGGTCGGCGATCCTTGATGGCATAAATATCAATCATTGACCCGAGCGCTAACACTAGGAAGACCATCGTCATCCCGATGGACGCTTGGTCATTCGCCAGTCCAAAACGGCCAAGCGCATAAATGCCAAGTGTCAAGACGGTAAAGGTCGCTGCTCGAACGAATAACCGTTGTCCTAAGCCACGTGCTAGAATACTTTCGTCATTAGCCACTGGCGGTTGTTGCATCGCCTGTGGTTCGCCCGGCTCTTGACTGATGAAAAAGCCTGGAATCCCATCCGCTAAAACGTTGATAATCAGTAGTTGTTCGGCCAATAGTGGTGCGCCCCAACCGAACAGCACGGCACCGACCATCAAGAAGATTTGTGCAAAGTTGACACCAACCAAGAACTCAACGGCTTTAATAATGTTCTGGTACACCGTTCGGCCTTCCTTGACCGCCGCAATAATCGTCGCGAAGTTGTCATCCGTTAAGACCATGTCGGCGGCTTCCTTAGACACTTCCGTCCCGGTAATTCCCATGGCGATTCCCACGTCCGCTGCCTTAGCGGGTGCGTCGTTCACGCCATCACCGGTCATCGCGACGGTTTTATTCAACCGTTGCCAAGCCTGCACGATGCGGATCTTATCACTCGGCGAAACCCGCGCGTACACGGCAATTTGGTCGATTTGTGCTTGTAATTCATCATCACTTAACGCGCGTAATTCCTCACCACTCAGCGCTTTGAGGCCGGGCGTTAAAATGCCAATCTCCGTCGCAATGGCCTTGGCCGTCATCAAGTGGTCTCCAGTAATCATGACTGGGAAGATCCCGGCATCTTTAGCGGCTTGAATGGCTGGAATCACTTCTGGACGAGGTGGGTCGATCAGTCCAATCAACCCCGCCAGTTGCAAGTCCGTAGTTAATTCATCCCAGTCGGTCGTCGTCACTTCAGCGGGAATGACGCGGTACCCAACGGCTAGGACACGTAAGGCGGCTTGACCAAACGTATCGTGGGCGGTTTGCCCCGCTGCCAGAGCCGCTTGGTCGTCCGCAAACGGCAGCCGGTCCCACGCCCCTTTAACGATCACGAGGCGCTGCCCATCGTCTAATTGATGCACGGTCGTCATCATCTTCTTGGTCGAATCAAACGGATCTTCTGCCAACCGGGGCATCGCCGTTTCTAGCTCTGGCCGTTCTAAATCATGTTGGGCCAACCAGCGGACAACTGCTAATTCAGTGGCATCCCCAATCGCTTGTTCTTCGCCATCGACCATGTTGATTTCTGCGTTAGTTGCTAATCCTAAATAGCGCATCAGCTTCTGGCCCGCTGACGTTAGGGGTTCTTCAGTTGTCTGGATACCAGAATTTGGTGTCCAATACTTAGTGATCGTCATTCGATTCTGCGTCAATGTCCCGGTCTTGTCCGACGCAATCACGTCGACGCTCCCAATCGTTTCAACGGCACTCACGCGGCGCATGATGGCATTGCGTTCCGCCATCCGTCGTACCCCGTGCGAAAGGCTGATCGTGACAATGATTGGTAAGGTTTCGGGCACCGCCGCGACCGCTAGTGAGACCCCAATCATGAGGCTGTCCGCTAGACCTTGGTTCTGGACCCAGACGCTCAGGGCAAAAATGGTGATCCCACCTAAGACTGCAAACGTCGTGAGCCAACTCGAGAGGCGGTTCAACCGACCTTGTAACGGCGTCGCCCGTTGCTTCGTCTTATTCAATAGGCCAGCGATTTGACCCAGTTCGGTCGCCATCCCAGTCGTTAATACTTGAATCGTGGCCGTTCCAGCTGTCACCGCTGTTCCGGCAAAGACTTGACTGTCGTCCGTCAGTTCGGCGCCGTCTTGATAGGCGCTTTTTTCAACTGCTTCACTCTCACCGGTCAGTACGGCCTCATCAACCGCGAGATTAGTCGCCGTTAGCACGACCGCATCCGCGGGGACTTGGTCACCAGCTTTTAAAATCACTAGGTCGCCCGGAACAATTTCCGGTGCCGGGATCGTCTGCGTATCGCCATTGCGGCGCACCGTTGCAGTCGGCAGACTCATCGACTTCAACGCGGCCAGTGATTTTTCAGCTGAGGCTTCCTGGTATAACCCAATACAGACGTTGATCACTAAAATCGCGCCAATCACGATTGTCTTCGTCCAGCCCCCGTTCTGGGCTAACGCTAAGTAGGTCGCTAGGCCAACCGCAAATAAGAGCACGAGCGACGAGACGTCACTCATATGTTGCCAAATTTTCCGCCACAGCGGTACGGGACGCGCAGCCACTAATTCGTTTTTACCGAATTTAGTCGTCTGGGCCGTCACTACTGTGGTCGTTAAACCGGACTCGGGGGTAGGCTTAAATGGTGCATTCTGATAATTTTGCATCGTCTTGTCCTCCGTAATTCGATTATCGTTAACATTCGTCAACTTTAATGATAGCGGAAACATTTTGTCGTTTTACGCCCAAATTATGAAGAAGGTTTGAAGATTGGGCCATGTGTGAACGAGCAGTCGGTTGGGTCTCACTAATTTCTCATCATTTACCCGTTGCTTACGTCCCCAACGGTTGTATCCATTAGCGCTACGTCGTACTAAATCGTCACCGGCTTCAACATTAACGACCGGCAATCATCAAAAAAGATGATGATTTATGTTCAAAATCAAGTTACCTGCCATGAATATTGTTATAATAGAACACAAATATTCCTTGGAGGCACGCTGTAATGAAAATCAAATTAATCTCAACAAGTGATGTGCATGGCTACCTAGCGCCGACAGACTACAGCAGTCGCGATAACGTCGCACCATTTAGCCTCAGCCGTGTCGCCACCGTTATTCAAGACTTGACCCGCGAAGACTCAAACGAGGTGTGGCCGATCGTTATCGATAACGGCGATTATGTGCAGGGCTCCCCGTTGACCTATTTCATTGCACGCCACCACCAGGAAGCAGCGCCGCTCTATTCCCGGCTGGCCAACTGCAACCACGTGCAAGCCGGTATTTTTGGCAATCATGAATTCAATTACGGGCTCGACTACCTCGACCTGTGTGAATCTAGCCGGCAATATCCGATGCTGGCGGCCAATATTCGCGATGACCACCACCGCACGCTTTTTTCCAAACCCTATACGATCCTCGAACGGGCCGGTGTCAAAGTAGCGATTCTTGGTTTAACGACTCAATTCGTCGCCCATTGGGAACAGCCGCACCACATCGCGGGGCTGCATTTCGATGACGTGGTCGCCACGGCCAAACGGTGGGTGCCCAAACTACGGCAACTGGCCGATGTCGTCGTGGTCGCTTATCATGGTGGACTCGAACGTGACCCACTGACAGACCACCCGACTGAACGAATGAATGGTGAAAATCGCGGCTCGGCCTTGTTAGCGGAAGTACCCGGCATCGATGCGCTCATCACGGGTCACCAACACCGCCAATTAGCTGTTAAAGTGCACGGGGTTCCCGTCACTCAGCCTGGTATGAAGGGCGTGGCGGTCGGCATGATTACCCTGGACTTGACGTCCGAACATCAAGTTGCGACCAGTCACCCCGAAGTGATTCCAGTTGCCGCGGCAGCACCCAGTCCTCAAGCGATGGCGCTGATCGACCCCATCAATAACAAAATGGAAGATTGGCTCGACACGCCCTTGGGTCAAATCAACGGCGATATGTTAGTCCACAACCACTTAGACGCCCGTCTGCATAACCATCCGTACATCGACTTTATCAATCGCGTCGAAATGGCCGCAACTGGGACGGATATTGCTGCCACGGCCCTGTTTAACGACGACGTCCCGGGCCTTAAGCAACATGTGACGATGCGCGAAGTGATGAACAGCTACGTTTACCCGAACAAGTTGGCGGTCGAAGCGATTACTGGTGCAGACTTACGCGCCGCTCTCGAACGCTGTGCCAGTTATTTCATTTTGGAAGCTGGCCAAGTCCGCGTTAATCCGGAGTTCATGCACCCGAAGCTGCGCCACTATGTCTACGATGTGTACAGCGGCATCGATTACACCTTCGATTTGACTCGGCCCTTTGGTCAACGGGTCGTTCAACTCGATTATCACGGTGCCCCAGTCACACCCGACCAGCGATTGACCGTGACATTGAACCATTACCGTGCGGGCGGTGGCGGCAACTATCCCATGTATCGCGGCGATAAAATCATTCGGCGCTTACCAACCGATATGACGGTGCTGATTGCGGATTACTTTGCCCAACACCCAGTCGTAACCGCGAAACAACCGACTAACTTTCAGGTCCGCTATTAGTTGAAGATATAAATACCACTAACTGCTACGGTTATCCCGGTGGCGCTCATTTGACAGCTGGCTGTTAACTAGCCGTGATCGCCTCACTGGCGGTTAAACCACTGATTCTTGTTTTAGCATTTTGACAGTAAACACCAACGACACCTAAACGTGATATCAGGCACGCTAAGCAGTTTTTGGGAGGAATTGGTTTAATGGACGACTTAATCAAGGAAGGTAGATAGTGAGGACTGGTTTAATGAAAATCGATGACTTCATCAAGGAAGAATGTCAGAATTCCGATTTTAAAAAGAGTTTTGACATTGAACGCGGCAAACTTAAAGTTGCAGTTGCTGTCTATAACGCAAGAACCGATGCTGGACTAACCCAAGCAGCGTTATCCCAACTCGCAGGACTATCGCCAAAAACAATCGCAGCTATCGAACAAGGCGATAACGTCTCTTTTGATGACTTCTTTGCAATTATGAGCGTTTTAGGTAAAGAAGTTGAAATTAAGGTCCTTTAACACGCCAACCAGCAGCTGTGATCGTCGTCTCTAAACGTAAAATTTGGCAACGTAAAAAATACTAAGCTTAACAGGCATATCAGTTATCCAACCGGATGCTTTTATACCGTTAAGCTTAGTATTTTTAATTTATCTATTTCAGCTCATCCGACACGTTGCGGTCCTCAAACTAACTGCAGCGCCCACATAAACGCCCCCATTGTAATCGGGGCGATGATCGTGCTCAACATCTGTGTCGCCACGTATTCATCCGGCACCACTCGATTTTGGACTGCGAGCATCGTCGCAATCGTGGCCGTCGGAATCGCTAGGGTCACAATGACTAACTGTTGCGTCGGCAAGGCAACGTGTCCCAGTACCATCAAGCCCCACACAACTAGTGGTAAGCCGATGTTTTTCATGACCACGTTACCGACGACCGTCCGCGTCAAATGCCATGGCCGCGTCGTCAACAGCAATCCCAGGGCAAACAAGGCCACGCCACCTGCCGCTTGCCCAAGTTCTGTAAAACTAGTCAGCCACGCACTCGGCAGTCGTAAGCCTAGTAAGTTCAAGCAGAACGCGCTAATTGGCGCCCAAACGACCGGCTGACGACAGGCACTGCGTAACTTCTGCCAACTAGCTTGCCACCGCTGTTCGGCCGGTAAACCGCTCGCAAGCGTCAATAACAAGACGCTCAAGGGAACTTGTATCAAGTTCATGTACAGCCCACCCAGCGCAACTAGTAAGACGCTGATTTTGCCAAAGAGCACTAGCAATACTGAGACGCCCATGAACGGGATCGAAGGACTGGCAATCACCAGGCCGCGTAACGTCGCTACGTCTAGCGTTTGGTGCCGTAGCACTTGAAACGCAATCACCAGTGCCATGCCACCTAACATCCCCACGGCAAGCCATACCGCCACCGCGCGATTTTGTAGAATCGTCGCTCGTTTCAATGACAAGATCCCGCCAAACAGGCTCAGGGGCAAGGCGTAATGCATGACTAGCTGAATCAAAATATCGCTGGTACTCGGTGCGAATTGATGGCGCAGGCCCGCACCCACCCCCAGTCCGACCGTCACAATAATTGGTAAAATTGCTAAAATAAGTAGCATTTCACAGGCCCCCAATTTGAAGTAGTTAACTGAGTGTAACACAGCTGGCAGTGGCATTTGCCGCCACACCAGGCTTAAATGCCAGTCTGAACTAAACTTTCATAAGTTGTGGGCCGATCGCCGTTGTGATTATTAAGGACAGTCAAAACTCGGCTTCGGATTCCACGTAATTTGCTGGATTACGGGTGGCGGGTGAAAAATGAGTCGGTGACTCGTAATTTCTAATCAAACGAATCTGCAGCAATTCAAAAAGGACCTGCTTAAAAACAGGTCCAACTTAGACTACGGGCCGCTTACTTATCCTGTCGACGTTGATAGTCGTCAACATTAACCTCAACCAGCATCACGGTCTGATCATCTTGCGTTTTATTGGGCAACGTCCCGGGATGGGCAAAGCTTTGCCATCTTTACGTAAATCCATGGCACTCAGTCCGATGAAGTCACGGGCCATCAAGATTGCGTTCGCCATGTTACGCCCTTGCGTGTATCCCTCAAAAGCCGGAATATAAACCTCGTATGGATAGTCTACATCTGTGTTATCATGCGTGATAACCACCGGGTAACTGACCGTCAAATCTTTTGCCATTATCGTTACGCCCTCGATTCCAAATTTTTAAGAAACGCCATTAGGCAATCTCTCCGTACATCCTTTTGAAGCCTGCGAACAGTCCAATTGTATTCGCGTTCACCACCGATAGCGACTGATTGCGCACGCCTAAATGAATTTCCATCAAAAAAGTGCCGCACCATCATCAGACATTCCGTCTAACAATGGTGCGACACTTTCAATAAATTCTAATTAGAAGTTGACCTTATCAGGGTCGTTAGCAAGTCCAGCGACGCCGTGGAAGCCATCGATGACCTTCATATCTTCATCACTGATTTCAAAATCAAATAGTTCGGTGTTTTGTTGAATCCGATCAGCATGCACTGACTTTGGTAATGGTAAGAAGTCGTGTTGTAATGACCACCGTAACACAACTTGAGCAACACTCTTGCCATACTTGTCAGCCAAATCCTTTAATTCAGGAATACTGAAGATCTTACCAGTACCTAATGGACTGTAGGCTTCTGACAAAATGCCATGTTCGCGGTTGTAAGCCACGACTTCATCCTGCATGTCACTTGGGTTCAAGAAGATTTGGTTAACGGCAGGAACGACTTTGGCAGTCTTAAGCAGTGCATCTAAGTGCTTAGGACGGAAGTTAGAAACTCCAATTGCCCGGGCTTTCCGTGCCGTGTAAGCTTCTTCCATTGCACGCCAAGTGTCCGCGTTTAATTGTTCCCAATTGTCACGCATTGCAGCTGGGTTTGGCCAGTGAATCAAATATAAGTCCACGTAGTCTAACCCTAACTTTTCAAGCGACGTATCGAGTGCTTGCTTAGCGGCCTCATAGCCGTGGTCCGCATTCCATAACTTAGTCGTCACGAAGAGGTCTTCACGGGCAACGCCGCTATCAGCGATTGCCTTGCCAACACTTTCCTCGTTGCCATAAGCCGCGGCCGTATCAATGTGCCGGTAGCCGGCCTTTAATGCGGCTAATACGGAATCATAAGCGACCTGACCATCTGGTGTCTGCCAAGTCCCAAAACCAACGATTGGAATCTTAGTCCCATTGTTCAAGGTGTACGTATCGGTAAGTTTGGTCAATGCTGTCATCAAAAATGCCTCCATAATTTTATTTGCTGTTATAATTTTACCCATAATCAACCATTTCCGGCAAACATTCTGTTTCAAACTAATGACGATACGCAAAATTCGTGAGAAAATATAAACATTCTGATGTGGGGGGATTTTGATGCGCGATACGGCAGTTATGTTAAAAGCCACATTACTAGCTGGCGCCATTTTGCTAGAAAACGGGGCTGAAATCAAACGAGTTGAAGATACGATGCAGCGGATCGCCACTAATGCCGGCCATCCGGATGCGCAGGTCTTCGTATTATTAACCGGCATCACCGTTTCCTTGCCAGATGATGCGACAAGTGAAGTCCGTGCCATTCATAATCGCGGCATGGATCTCGAAAAAGTGGACCAGGTCAACACCCTATCTCGACAATTCGCTAATCATGAGATTGATTTAGCTGAATTTTTTGCGGCATTGGAACGCGTCAATCAAGCTGTACCGACCTTCCCATTCAGCTGGCTGTGCCTGGCTGCCGTTGTCGTCAGCGTGCCGTTGATGGTGGCCTTCACCGGACAAACGGCCCCGGCCGACTTGGTTACTTGTGGCTTGGCCGGACTCGCGGGCTTTGCAGTCTTCTATTGGATCAATCGAGTGGGCTCGATTCGCTTCCTCAGTGAATTTGTCGGCGCGTTCATTATTGGCCTGATCACCTTAGTTGGCTTTTATCTCACTAATGGCCACTATCATCCGGATGCCATCATTATCGGCGCCGTGATGCCGCTAGTCCCGGGAGTCGCCATCACGAATGCCGTGCGCGACACAATGACGGGGAACTTACTGAGCGGCCCCGCCCGCGCTGTCGAAGCCGTCTTGTCGGCCTGCGCAATTGGAGTCGGCATCGCACTGACTTCATTTTTCTATTAAACGACGAGGAGGCGTCTTATGGCACACTGGCTTTTCACAACTGGATTGTTACAAATTATCTTAGCGTATCTCGCCACGGCCGGCTTTGGCGTGCTGCTCAACATTCCGCGGCGCGCCGTCAACCTCAGTGGTTGGGTCGGCGCTGCTGGCTGGTTCACGTATGAAGTACTCTATCATCTGCTGCCACTGGGCGTTGATGCCAAACTCGCCATCGGGAACCTCGTCGCAGCCATCGTGATTGGGGTCGCTAGCGGAATGGCTGCCCGCTATAAGCGGATGCCGATGATCATCTTTAATATTCCTAGTCTGGTACCACTGGTTCCTGGTGGTCAGTCTTACCGGGTCGTCCGCAACCTCGTGACGGGCCATTCGGACTTAGCTTACCAGTACTTCGTTCAAATCGTCATTATCGCGGGTGTAATTGCGATCGGCTTTCTGGTCGCCGAATTCATCAACCGCCTGACCTTACATTTCGCTTAATTTTAAACTTAGATGTTACAGCAATCGGATGAAACCCCAGTTGGCGTTTCGTCCGATTTTGTTGTGTCGAGAGACATGACTGTCATCAAATGATAGCCACACTGCTTGATATGCTTAATTACGGGGTGTCATTTAGTTATGTATAAAAATTCCGTTAGTTGCTAGTCGTAAAAAAGTGGCATGCCCTTACCAAACACCGACATGGAATGTAAGTTAATCAGTCGAATTTAGCTGGAATTTTTGGATTACTAACTGGTCCCATTTACAATAATAATTGTATTAAACCAATGCTTTTGGACGTAACAAGAGCATTAAAATGTAAGCGCTTAGAAACGCATTCAAAAAAATCACTTTGTAAGATAGACGTGCTACCATGACGCGTCTTCAAAACATCGCACAGCACTAAAAATCCGTCCACGAGGAGGCCTCAAAATGAGCCCTAAATCGCATCACTTTATCGAATGGTGCTTAGCTGCATCGCTAACCATGATGATTCTCATCAATATTGGTTGGGGGATTTTTCGCTACGGCGGGACTTACTACTACATGAAAATAACGCGTCCCACTGGCACTTATCCCATCACGCTCCCGGTCAACGTCTCAGCTACTGGGTACCAGTATCAAGGATTGGCAACTAATTCCAAGGGTGAAAAAAGAACGATTCGTTTCCAGACTGTCGCTGCAGATCCAGCACCGTTTAAACGCGGGCAAATCGTCAGAATCACCTACAATCAGAGATATGGCGTCACCAACTATAAATTAGTGCACGCACGGCCTTAGTTTGGCATCATCTCAAATGATTAATCACAATCGCAATCACAAATGGCGGGCGCGCTAATTTATGTAATCCCTCGCTAACACAAAAATATGAGCAGATGACGTTATATCAGTGTCATCTGCTTATAGTCATTTCAATTGATATTGATTGTCGTTTGTTATTTTTGAAGCATCTCAGGCCAATACTTGCGGCTTATAACCGCTCTTTTCCCACTGGATTGCCCCAATCATCTTCGACTTGATGAGAATTATCAAAATAATCGTCTAAATCAAAGCCAGCAAAGCGTTGCATCAGCCTTGACGTTTCCGCTTGTGGCGAAATGACAATTTTACCATCCGCTACAGAAACTTGAACTGGCGTATTAATTGGGTTAACGATTCCAATTTCTTTAAGGAGTGACTTTGGCAGTCGAATGCCCTGCGAGTTGCCTAATTTGACAATTTTCGTGGATAATACCATTTCAATCAGCCTCACTTTCGATGACTATCTGCTTGCTATTTCGCGTTGTGCCCCATTTTTAATGACTACGGATTCTGCCTGCGAAAAAATCCTTTCACTGGCGGCCACCCGCGCATTCAGTATACACCCTCCTGTACGTGCGACGTGAAAAGATGTATTCGCTATCAGCTTGGGCAATCACTTCGCTTAAGTTGGCTGAAGCTAAAAAAGCCAGCGACTGTTTGGAACCAGTCACCGGCCTTCATTTATTCATAATATGATGTCACTTCAAGCTGAGGCTTGCCGTGCTGACTTCCATCAAGCTGGCGGACAAACCCGGGCTTGCGTTTGCTTGCAAAGTGCTAGTGGATCAACGTGAAGTAGCCAATCACGAGCACCCCTAAGACGATTCGGTACCAACCGAACGCCTTGAAGTCGTTTTTCTTGATGTAATCCAACAAGAAGCGAATCGATAAGTAGGCAACGACGAAGGAAACAATCACCCCAACGGCTAAGACAGCCCCTTGTAGACCGGCTAATGAACCACCGTGGGCGAAATATTTCACGAGCTTCAGTAGTGAGGCCCCAAACATGGTTGGAATCGCCATGAAGAACGAGAATTCAGTCGCCACGTATCGCGACGTTCCGATTAAAATCGCCCCTAAAATCGTTGCACCAGAACGCGATGTCCCAGGAATCAATGATAGCAATTGGAAACATCCGATGAACAGTGCCGTCGTATAAGGTAAGGTCTGGAGGTTCGCGAACCGTGGCGTTAACTGCTTGTTGTGGTTTTCAATCACAATGAACAGGATCCCATAAATAATCAGCGTGGCGGAAACGACCGCCCAGTTCATCAGATGTTCATCCATCCAATCGTTCAGCGGTAGGCCGACGATCACTGATGGTGTCACGGCCAGTAAGACTTTGCTCCAGAGCACCCAAGTATCACGCTTTTCAGTTGTATTCTTGCGTGGTGACAACGGGTTGAGTTTGTGGAAATACAAGACAACGACCGCCATGATGGCCCCTAACTGAATCACGACGTTGAACATATCCGTAAACTGCGTGGATTGTTGCATCTTAATGAATTCGTCAACTAAGACTAAGTGTCCCGTTGAACTAATAGGTAAGAACTCGGTGATTCCTTCTACGATCCCCAAGATTACCGCTTTAAAAATATCTAACACAATGGATTCCTTTCTTGTTGGCAAGGCTCATCAATTGATTGCCCGCTGCATAAAAAATTCCGACCATCCCCGATGGTTGGTATATCAACATTATAGCAAGCGTTCCCTCAAGATAGTAGCGTCCATGTGTAATTTTTTTGTAAAGGTCACCTCGACAGCGCTGCCAATGCCGTCTCAAAAGCGCTCTGAGTTTGGTCATCAAAACAAACAATCGTAATAGTCGTGACAGACTGTGCAGTCGTTTGCGCCGCCGTTTGTAGCGTTTTCAGTGCTAACGGCGCCGCTAATGAGAGTGGAAAATGATAAACGCCCGTGCTGATCGACGGAAACGCCACCGTATGGCAGCCATTTTCCGCTGCTAAATTCAAACTATTGCGATAACTATTCGCTAATAATCGCAACTCGTCACGCTGGCCACCTTGCCAGACTGGCCCCGGTGTGTGAATGATGAATTTCGCTGGCAACCGAAAGCCTGGAGTGATTTTGGCCTCACCCGTGGCACAGCCGTGTAACGGCCGACACGCCGCTAGTAATTCCGGGCCCGCTGCGCGATGAATCGCCCCATCGACTCCGCCACCACCGAGCAAGCTAGTATTAGCGGCGTTCACGATCGCATCGACCGCCATTTTCGTAATATCGCCGTGAATCACTTTAATTTCAGCCATCTTAATGCGCCCCCATAATCAAATTCACACTCGTCTGTGCCTGTTGCTTCAATTGAGCCCCACCAACGGCTTGTTTAGCCAACAACTGTAACCCACTGCGAACTTGCATCAGACTCGCCGCCGCTTCGGCCACCGTGGTCGGCAACGTTTGCGCTTGTGGCGCCAATAAGCTGACGAACCGTGTCTGCAGGTTGGCATAAATCGTTTGTAATTGGGCGCTCAAGGCCGCGTCCTGTGTTCCCAGCTCAGCCATCAAGTTGACCATCAAACAGCCCGCTGGCCACTGGTCACTTTGAAATGGCAGAAGGACACAAGCCGCAATCAGTGCAGGTAAAGGTGTTTGGCGCGCTCGTTCCCGTTCAATCAACCGGTCGAGTTGTTCGTCCAATGTAGCTTGGTAACAGACTAGACTCCGCCTTAACGCGACGCGCTTACTGTGGTATTGCCGATAAAATTGCGTGCGGGACAACCCGGCAGCCCCAATCAAATCGTCCACCGTCGTCTGTCCATAGCCCACTTGCCAAAATTGAATCATCATTGCCTGATCTGCTTCTGATGAACCGTTAACACCCATGTGAAAACCTCCCTGAACTGCATTGTAACTCACTTAGTCAGCGACTAAATATTGAATACCGCGAATAATCGACCACAAATAGCTCGCGACGGCGACCAAACCAAAGATCGCTAGTAACACGATGGCGAGCCAGCCACTGTTAGCCAAGTTATCCATGTAAATTCCGCTCACACCGAGAATGACCAGCATGGCGATGCCCAGAATCGTCGGCAGCAAGTGTAACCAGAACGCCCGTCCCGCGGCTCGATGGGCTTCCGGATTGGTACTCGTTAATAACCAGACAATTAATGGAAATAATACTGGTAGGAATAAAATACTTAAATAACTTAATGCATTGATTACGCGATTTTGGGTCATAATAATGGCCTCCCCCTGTTTTTACCCCGAGTATAGCGGAAGCTGGGGACTTCGGCAAATAATAAACAAATTATAAAGATAGTTAGAACTCTGCCAAGGTTGGCGATTGACCGGCCTCGAATGATAGGGGTCTGCTATAATGATGATACGTACTAATGACGACCTGATGCTTGTTGCACGTACAACCCGGGAGCGAACGGTTCACATTAGTACAAGGTGCATTAGTTAAGATGCGGAGGAAAATAAAATGACGAAACGAACAAGTTTCAAATTTAGATGGGTCGCCCTGGTTGCCACCCTGATATTCGGGATTGGTGGCTGGCGACTCCTTGCGCACGCTGACAGTAGCAGCGACGAACCAATCGTCACGTTAGGTAGCAGCCTGACTAGTAGTCAGAAGACCGGTACCATCAACACTCTCACGGCCAGCTTGAACGGCGCGGACTATCAGACATTGACCGTCAACGGTGACACGCTGGTTAAATATCTCAATCCAGCGGGCGAAAGCTTCACCAGTAGCTCAGGTGTCTGGTCGAGTGCCATGATTCAAAAGACGAGTTCTGGTTCCGGTATTAATGTTAAAATTCTCGACTATAACGGCAGTAATAACATTACAACTATTACCGCCAATCAATATAAAAATGCGGCCTTGACCGCTGGGATCACTGACGCTAATATTTACGTCACGTCTGCGACCCCAATCGACGGCTCAGGCGCCTTAGCTGGGGTATACGCCGCTTATGCCAAGAGCGGTAATAGCTTGAACACCAAGCAAGTCACAGCCGCTCAAGACGAATTGAGCACCCTGAGCGGTATCACCCAAGCTAATAAAAATAAAGATGGTTATACTGACTCTCAACTCAACAACGCCATTGCGGGTGCCAAGAAAGAAATGGCTCAAAAAGGGAGCAGCGTGACCAAAAACGAAATCACGACCATCGTTAACCAACAAATTACCAATAATAACTTAACTAATGTCATTACAAATAACCAAAAAACTGAAATTATTAACTTGTTGGTCAAGATTCGTGATTCCGGCGCCTTAGATTCATCAAGTTTCAAGACCCAGGCCAATTCATTGATGAAAAACATTCAGTCCAATGCCAAAAACGTCTTCAGTAAGCTCAACACTAAGGAAAACCAGAATTTACTGCAAAAAATCTGGACAGCCATCGTCAACTTCTTCAGTTCAATCTTCAAGTCGATCTTTGGCTAAATCAGGGACGCTTGGATAATAGCGATTCGCATAGTAGGTGGGATTCAAAATCATTTTGAACCCCACCTACTTTTTTGTCATGAATCACGATTAAAGCGTGCCGGTTCTTCAGGTCAAAATCAGCCAGCTGAGACCCGCTGGAAACAGTGCGAGTTAGTGTAAACTTTCAGTGGTAGATGCGTCCTAAGACGGCTTACAGGTGTTTCTGACAATTGCCGGAACGCAATGGACACAGATTTAAGCCGAAAACCACGTCTTAAATACTGGTCTTCCATGTTAGCTGCAGTATGGATGAAACGTGTTCGGGTCAGACTGGGACTTCCGGTTAGCTACGCCAGAACGCCAAGCGGAAATTCACCGCTTAACGCTCTAGCTAGGCTAATCCTCAGTCCCAACCCGTCTGAACTTCAC
Source organism: Lactiplantibacillus sp. B652 (assembly GCF_023806745.1). Classification (NCBI taxonomy): domain Bacteria; kingdom Bacillati; phylum Bacillota; class Bacilli; order Lactobacillales; family Lactobacillaceae; genus Lactiplantibacillus; species Lactiplantibacillus sp. B652. Next base: position 75,684 of record NZ_JAMSKY010000012.1, read on the forward strand.
ACTCTAAAAAACGCTGGGCATTGTCAGAAACACCTTCCAGCCTGGACAGTATTCGAAAGGCAGACATTTGCGGACTCAACCTTTGATGGACTGGTCGTTGGTTCTTAGTAAACAGTTATCTTGGCATTCAACTGTAAAGCTGATTCCCAATAACAGCTAAGTTATTTCGCCAACACTTTTGGGTCATCTAAGAGAGTAAAACTCTGAATTCTGTACTAATGAAAACTCTAACGTCTAACCCAGGACTGGTTCCCATTGACGCTAGCCAGTAACCTTCAAGTCGTCTTGTCATCATTTAGATACCATAAATAATCATTGATACTGTTTCAAAAAAAGTTTGCCTGAATATCCAGTCACCAAATATTCAATGGTCAATTGCACTCAGATAGGTGGTCGTTCATCCGCCATTCGAGTGGGTTACCGACTGTCCGGACTGCCGGACAATGCTCAAGGGCGAAATTCTTCTTGTCCGGGTGAATTTCCCGGGCTAGAAGAAGACTCGTATTTGAAATTGCGCAGTGGTTTTCTGCGTGAGTTCAAATCGATGTCCGCCCTGTTCCAGCGTTGTCAGCCGGCCCCGGAAGTCGGACTAAGGCGCGCATCGGCTGACGAACAGGAATCCACTAACCGGCACGCTTTAATCATCATTAATGCCAAATGATAAATAGCGCATGGACACTGCTGTCAGAGCTGATGTTGACGATTACCGGTAGTCGTTTATCAACGGCTAACTGAAACAGCCAACAGTTACCAACGATGTACATTTTGCAAGCGTTTTAAATGTACAATTGTAACCGTAAACACCCCATTTTCTAGTACAAACACGGATTATGCCTGATGGTCGCAGTTTATTGTTAAAAACTGCTCAGTAGACAAAAATCGCTTCGAAAAGGCTAGCTTTCCGAAGCGATTTTGTCATAAGTTGATTCAAGCGTTAGGCTTCTGCCCGCTTCAAATCAGCATACGTTGTCTTTTTAGTTTGCTTACTTGCATCTTCGTTAACGAATTTATCCATAAATTCTTCAACTAAGTTCAGCGTCTGATACTGCTTAGCTAAGCTAAAGCTTTGACGCCATTCGCGGTTGCGTTGGATCAATTCAGTGAAGACTTCATGTTCAACACGGGCACCCTCTGGCGTTAACTTCAAAACTTTGTTACGGCGATCATGATCTTCAGCTTCTTGGTATAAGTAGTCCTTACGTAATAAGCGACCAATTAACCGTGAAATAGCTGAACGCGTTACACCGTGACTTTCAGCGATGTCCATCAGGCGGATCTTGCCCTTAGCTTCAGCGATATCGTACAGAATGTAAAATTCATCTAACGTAATACCATGTTCCGTCGCTGGTTCCGCAAACATATCTGATAAGTTCTTGAAGCCATGTAAGTACATATGGCTAAAGCGATTAAAAAATTCCATATCTTCGTTCATGTTTAAGTCTCCCTTTCACTAGTCGAATTATCATTAAATTCCCAATCATAATTCGCCCCATGCTTTTTTAATTAGTAAGCGTCGTTTATCATTTCCCCGCTTTAAAGTGTACTAGTATATTTTACGAAATACAAGCAATTTAGATTACTTTAATATTAAATTTTTATTTCAGTACTTAAATCAATCGTTGCGTGTTTGTGCAGATAACTGACAAACTCTTGATAATAGGCATCAGTATTGTACTTGGCGGTGCTTAAATAGATTTGGTCAATTTTCTCAGCATTCTCGCCTAATAGCAAGTAGAACGCTTGGTCGATATTCTCTGAAATCATGCCGACACTAGCTCTTAGAATCTTGCGCTTGAAAAAGACTGCCATCCCGCCAGATAACGCAAAGTTCAAGGCGTATCTAATCATCGCCGCCTCGCCTTCGACCCCGATAGCTTCTAGCCAATCTAGGGTCACCAATACAAGCTCGGTCGTTAACTCCGGGCTTTCAAATATATCCTGAATGAAGTGTTCCATCGTCGGATTCTCATCAAGCAATCTCAGGACGAAACTCATTTGAATCATCGTCCGCTGATGCGCCGATAAAAAGGTCAATTGTTCATTACTATAGATGAACGCGCTAAGCGTCAACTCATTCAGCATCGTACTTAGCAAAACGATTTTCTTGGGGAAGTAATGCTGAAGCAGCGACTTACTAATATCGCATGCAATCGCAATATCCTTCATCTGTACGTTGGCGTAGCCCTGTTCTGCAAACAAGCGGAACGCCGTATTGACGATTTCCATTCGTCGCTGCGTGTTTCTTTTACGTGGCACCGGTATGCCTCCCATCACTGACATTTGAATTATTCTCTTTAAATAAACTATACTAATATAGCTTTAAACGCAAGTAAGATTGCTTCTAATTCATTAATAAATAACGCCATTAACTATCTCAATAGTCCGTATAAACCGGCACCACCTTAATCACTATTTCACATACCGTCTAAAATCCATTAACTGCGTACGAATAACAAAGCAGTATACATTTCGTTAAAGAAAGCGCTTTCCAAAATGAACATTTGTGCTAAAATTAACTTATTAACTTTGTAGGGAGGCACATCATATGAGCACTAAAAATTCTTATCAATTAGCCGATATCGGTCGGCATAATCCAATCTTCTCACAGATCCGTTCCACCGTGGAAACGGCCTTTTACGGTAACAACATGCATCAAGTTGCTGACGTTGCCGATGCTTACCACCGCACCACTAAGGATCCTGGAACCGTCATTACGGACCTCCCCATCTATCGCGCCACTGATTTAGGCTTACCAGCAGATGCCAAGATGCTGATTGCCAATACCGGTAAAGTTGTCGGGCGGACCGCACAAGCACGGCGCATTTTAGGCAACCCTGGCGTTAGTGAAGCTGATATGGCTGGTCGTCTGCGCCAAGCTATTTTTGCCAGCGCACACCAAGATTTCATCAAAACGGATGTCCTAGTCGGCCTCGATGAAGACTTCATCGTCCGCGCCCACCTGGCCATTCCAGACGGATTCGCCAACAACCTACTCTCTTACATGCTCAACTTCCAGCCGATTACTGCGGCTTACCGAGCCATGTTCGAGCGTTCGGTGGCTTACCCTGAAGGTGATATTTACATTTACGCCGATCCAACTTATCATGACCCAGATTACCCTGATGGGCTGGCGATTTTTGACCCACAACACAACACCGCCGCAATTCTGGGTATGCCATATTTCGGCGAACTCAAAAAGTCGACTTTGACCTTAGCATGGTCAATCGCGCACCGGCATGGCTTCGTCGCTTGTCACGGTGGCCTCAAAGCGTTCCATTTTAAGGACAAACAAGATCAAGTCTTTGCCATGTTTGGCCTCTCAGGTTCCGGTAAGTCGACGCTGACGCACGCTAAACACGGCTATAAGTACGACATTACCGTTCTGCATGACGATGCGTTCGTCATCAATCGACAAAACGGGAGTTCAGTCGCCTTAGAACCGTCCTACTTTGACAAAACGAACGACTATCCGATGACTTCAGATGAAACGAAATACTTCATGACGATTCAAAACGTCGGTGTCACTTTAGACGACCAAGGACGCAAAGTGCTGGTCACTGAAGATTTGCGCAATGGGAATGGTCGGACGATCAAGTCACGTTATGCTTCGACGAATCGGGTCGATAAGGAAGACGCACCGATCAACGCCATTTTTTGGATTATGAAAGATGATAGTTTGCCACCAGTCATCAAAGTTGACGACCCGGTCCTAGCTGCGACGTTCGGGGCAACATTAGCGACTAAACGGAGCTCCGCTGAAAATATCATTGGTGACGTCGACCGGAACGCCCTAGTCATCGAACCATTTGCGAACCCATTCCGGGTCTACCCACTATCCGAAGACTACCATGACTTCAAGGCCCTCTTTGAAGAACGCCACTTGGATTGCTACCTGCTCAATACCGGCTACTTTGGTGACAAGAAGATCCCTAAAGAAATTACGTTAGGCGCCCTAGAAGCCATCGTCAATAACACGACTGAGTGGGAATCCTTCGCCGGTCTCGACCACATGCAGAATTTGAAACTCGCAGACTTCCCTGTCGACGGGGAAAACGCGGACTATCGCCAATTAGTTGCGACCCGTCTGGGCATTCGGGCAAACTTTGTGGACCAATATCAACACAACAATAACGACCGTTTGCCACACGAAGTCACGGACAGCTTGGTTCACTTACAGCAACAATTAAAGCAACCTCTTGCAAAATAAGGATGGTATTCGTTCCCCGTTTCAAACCAATTAAGGTTATAATAAAAGTAGCAGGTATATGGCACTGAACTTTTACGAATTCTAAAAATCGGGGTGAGGAGCATGGAACTACCATTAAGTCAATTATCAGAAAAGCTCATTGGTTTTGAACGCGAGCATCATCTTACAGATAACGATCTAGCGTTCGGCAGTCAACTATCCGTTGAGCGGATTCACAACATCAAGTCTGGTGAAGCAACGCCAACTCAAGAAGAACTGCAACTATTGAAGAAATTCATGAACAGCAAGACTAAAGCCTAGACGCTGGTTCAGTGATAAAAACCAATTGGGGCACCTGTCCTCACTAAAACTGGTCGCACGATGCGACCAGTTTTTTGTTACTCAAAATTTGTTGCGTACGTGTTGCGCTAGTTAATTGGTTATGAATCATGATTAAATCGTGCTGATTAGTTCAAAGTCAAAGGCAGCCAGCTTAGAACCGCTGGAAATAGTGCGAGTTAGCGTAAAGGTGATGGATAGACGCGGCCTATGCCGGCTTCCAGGCATTTCTGACAACGCTGGAACGCGATGGACACAGATTTAAGCCGAAAGCCCACGTCTTAAATACTGGTCTTCCACGTTAGCTGCAGTATGGATGAAACGTGTTCGGGTCAGACTGGGACTTCCGGTTAGCTACGCCAGAGCGCCAAGCGGAAATTCACCGCTTAACGCTCTAGCTAGGCTAATCCTCAGTCCCAACCCGTCTGAACCTCACACTCTGAAAGCCGCTGAGCATTGTCAGAAAAACCTTCCAGCCGGGGATGGTATTCGAAAGGCAGACACGTGCGGACCCAACCTTTGATGAGCTAGTCGTTGGTTCTTAGTAAACAGTCGATTAGAAACTAACTGTGAGGATAGTTTCTAACGATAGCTGAGCAGCATTACTCATATTTAACATTTATAAACCAATAGCTTCATCGAACTTTCTCTAGCCGTCTGAGATTGCAAAGCATCAAGCTTTAAACAAAAGCAATTCTGTCGTCCAACTTCAAGACAAGTTGCCATTGAAATTAGTGAATAATCTTCAGGCTAACTACTCGGTATTGCGCACCATAAATCATCACCACTGCTGATTAAAAGTTTGCCTGAAGGACCAATTACCCAATGTTCAGTGGTCAATTGTACCCAGATAAGTGGTTGTTCATCAGCCATTCGAGCGGCTTCCCGGCTGGAAGGGCCGGCTGACAATGCTCAGTAGCCAAATTATTCTTAGCTGGAAGTGGGTTGCTTCCGGCTTAGAATAAGACTCGTATTTGAAATTGCGCAGTGGGTTTCTGCGTGAGTTCAAATCGATGTCGGCTTACGTTCCAGCAATTGTCAGCCGGCCCTGGAAGTCGGACTAGGACGCCTCACCGGCAGACGAACAGGAATCCACCAACCGGCACTTTTTAATCATCTTTAATGCCCACGAATAACTAGCCCTAGCGTATTGAGCATATTAGTGTACGTGTGCCGATTCAGGTGGGATAATGCGATAAAACATTAAGTTAAGTCCAGGCATGCATCATCCGGCGCTAGCGTTACTGCTGATTTTCCCTGCCCATCAAGCGCGCCTATGACAGCTCATATATAGGCGGCTAGCCTGACTTGCCAGCACAATTCGACTAGCACAGGCGACGAATTTTTGGTCAAAAAAAATCGCCACCCAACCTGAATTGGATAGCGACTTTGTTTGTTAAATAATCGTTTTAGAACATGTGGATAGCAAAACTTGGTGTGTAGTAAGTGGTGCTCTTGATTGAAACAGTTTCGCCTTCAGTTGGTGAGGCAATGTATTGACCGTTGCCTAAGTAAATCCCAACGTGGTAAGGTGCTGAATCAGAACCCCAGAAAATCAAGTCGCCAGCTTGTGCTGAGCTAAATGATACGTGAGTACCAAGAGTAGCTTGGGCATAAGTAGTCCGGCCGATGGTACGACCAATCTTAGCAAAGGCAGCTTGCGTAAATGCAGAGCAGTCCATTTGTTCGTATGGTGTGCCTAAGTAAGTCTTAGCAGCGGCGATCAAAGCACTTGCTGAACCAGTCGTTGATGAACTAGTGGTTGAAGTGGATGATGACGTAGCTGATGCACTGTAGGCAGTTGCACTTGTAGTCGTTGATGATGAACTAGTCGTGCTTGCAGATGAACTTGCTTGTGAGCTAGTTGAAGTTGCAGCAGCTGATTGTGTGCTGGTAGCAGTCGTGCTAGTTGAAGCTGAACTTGCTTGTGAAGCTGAGCTTTGACTTGCAGAACTTTGGCTAGCAGAACTCGTTGAAGTTGCTGAGCTTGAGCTTGCTTGTGATGCAACTGAGCTTGATGAAGCACTTGAAGTTACGCTGCTTGCACTAGCAGTTGAAGTGCTACTTGATTGAGCTGCAGTTGAGCTGCTTGATACTGCTTGGCTCGTACTACTTGCACTAGTAGTTGATGAGCTGGTAGCAGCTGCACTAGTCGTTGAGCTAGCAGCTTGTGAAGTTGAAGTTGCGGCACTAGTTGACTTAGCACTGCTTGCACTAGCAGTGGTCGTCTTAGTCGTAACCTTTTCACCAGTCTTAACGCCAGGAATGTTGATGGTCTTACCGGCGATGATTAAATCTGGGTTGCTTAAGCCGTTAGCTTCGGCAATCTTGTTAACTGAAACATGGTACTTTTGTGAGTATGCCCAAACAGTGTCCCCTGCTTTGATAGTCATTGAATCGGCATTGGCAACTGCTTGACTAGTAACTAACATACCAGCTAAAGCAGCAGTTCCTAACATCACTTGTTTAATATTTACTTTCACTTTAATAATGATCACTCCAAAAAGAATGTCACGTATGTACTTCAAGCCAACGTCTATACTACTCATTTTGTGTTACATACCAATACCAACAAAATAACAATATGTTACGAAAGTTACAAAACAGTAACAATAATTGGCCATCGTAACATTTCCATCTTGAAACGCTATCATACCGGCATCTTTTTATTACTAAAATTTACTTTTTTTCAAAACTTTTTTGAAAAAAACTTGCCGATTAATCAAAAAAGCCGAATTTCAATAGTCAACGACTAGAAATTCGGATAATTGTCATGGTAAAAACGACCAAACGTTCGGTTAATGCCGGTTTATTTTGAACCGCGTTGGCGATGATGGGTCCGCGGCAGTCCTAACAGCCAACGAATATCATTGCCCGTAAAATTCAGTTTCAAAAATTCGCCTTCCTGCCCTTTTTGGTACATGGTCGGCAAAACTTGTGCGTCTAATTTGATGACTTGCTGCGCGATCTCGTCGTCAAATAAATATTGGCGAGTGGCCGCTTCAATTTCTTTCATCGCAAATATCTGATCAGCATTCTCAAATAGCTGCGACTTATCAAGGGTTAACTGCTCACTTTTGAACTTAGCATATGACTGATCCAAAGCCTGTTCTGCTTGGGTGGTCAGTGCGGTGGTTGTCGTCATGATGGGCACCTCCTAAATTTACCCCTTATTGTAACCGCTACCGTCTCGTTTGGCTACGCTGAACCATGCTTTTTAACTAAAATTTGCTATACTGAATGGGCAAGGGAGGAAATTAACTTGACGAAATCAAACGAACGCTATTATCAACCAACCGACATTAAGGACGCCCTCCAGACGATTCAAAAACTATTTAACACGTATACGGACGCCCCACTGACTCCCGAATTAATGGCCTATCATCAAAAATTAGTGAATCAATTATCAACGAATTTATTGCCACTGGCTCAACAACAGGACGATCAACTACGCGTCAGCCAAATCAATTCGATGACTGCAGTGATGCAAGACTGGCTCAAGCTGCGGTTAAACGGCCAAGTCTTCGGCGGTAAAATGCAACATTTCAAGTTTGTCAGCAACCAAAAGCCCCAATATAAGCGGCGTGTCCACAAAATTCGCGGCAACCAGAATCACCGCGCCAGTCGCCATTAATCGTTAACCTGGACTTGCACCCGACTTATTTTGCGGTATACTAAAAAGTGTATTGGGCCCTTAGCTCAGTTGGGAGAGCGCCTGCTTCGCATGCAGGAGGTCGTCGGTTCAAATCCGGTAGGGTCCATTTTAATCTTGTCAAAACGCCATTCAGTCCTTTGAACAAAGGTGCTGAATGGCGTTTTTTCGAGTCTGATTTTATGCTAAAAATATGATGTAACGTTCTGTTGCTTTGTGATTTCAGCCGCTAAATTACAGGCTCGTCTCGTCCGACATCCATCGTGACTATCACTGTTATCACTGTTGGTTCATCTCAGAAACGACTACTCTGGCGGAATTCATAAAATTTGAAATACGTCAGGTGACAGCTTGAATATCGATTTAGAGACTTTATACAGTCCAAAACCAATCAAATATCCTACTATATTCAAAATCAGGTCATTGACGTCAAACGTGCGGTTACCTAGATAGAAGAAACTCATCAGTAATTGGAGCGTCTCGATACCCAGAGTCGTTAGTCCGCCAAGGATCATATTGGGTCTAGCCTGGCTAAATTGGTTGGGCCACAAGCACGCCACCAGTATTGACAACGGTAATAATAGTACTAGATTTCCAATGATTTGGCTGGGTGCATACTGAAACAGCTCCAAAACATTGAAGTTAGCAAGATATTGTTTACCGAATCCATATTGATAGGCTTTAGAACCCCATTTAAATACCATTATTGGAAAGAATGTCACACTCAGGAGCGCATAAACATACAGGAAAAATGCAATTAAGCCACTCACTTTAACAATCGTTACATGACCATTGAAAAATTGCCTAATCAAAATATAAAAAAATAGCGGTATTAATATAATCAGCGTTGCCCCGGCATCTATCAGATAGTCCGGCCCAAATCCATGTCCATTGATCATCATGTCGCTTATCACCCCCTTCAAGTGTTTGGGTTCAATTCTCCACCTTATATGAATCATTAACCCTATTAATATTATCTGCCAAAAATGTGACTATTTTGCGACGTCTCAATTTGATTTTGAAATACACCGCACCCGCACTCCCATATCAACACGAAAAAATGCCCCTTATCTCAAAAGCATTCCGAGATAACAGGCATTGCAAACAGATCAGTTCAAGCAACGATACCCAGTCCAACCATTAACGATTACCAGCCGACATTTCACGGCGGTCGATCACCGCACTATTCAAAAACCAGTGCCGGTGCCAGTCGCCACTCAACGCGGTAAAGGGCACAGGGGTCTTGCCGGCCGCTTCCACCTGGTCAATCAAATAGTTGCGTAAGATCCACGGGTCCTCCAAGGACTGTTGGGTCAAATCAAATAAACGGTCAAGTTTAGTGACGCTGATGTTCAAATCAGTTGCGACCTGCGTCTTCGTTAGTCCAGTCAACGCAAAGTTTGCTTGTAATTCTTCACGCGTGGCGCGCATTTGTTGCGGATTTAGTGACATTGTTCAATTCCTCCTATAAAAGGGTCCTTTTAATTGGTCATCATACAGGGGCAACCCTCGTCGGCCCAATCACGATTGTAAGTGACACCAATTCTCAACCGGGTCCTACTAACAGGGCACCCTGCTGCGGTTAACAAACCGTAACAGCTATTATAGCCGCCTGACACAATTAAGGAAGTGACGTTTTGAGACAAATATAGTATTGGTGTATCATAACTGCATGACAAAAATTATAATGAACAATCAAATGCAAATTGACCAGCGAACCCATCAAACTCACCGCAAGTTAATGACCGCGCTGCAAGCTCACTTTGCGGCGCAAATACCCTTCAATAAATTGACCGTCAAACAGCTTTGCCACGATGCCCATGTTGGTCGTGCGACCTTTTATCGACATCACCAAGATATTGCAGATATTATCGTTGTCGAATACCTGATTACCCTGCAGGAACTCGGCCACGCGCTTAATAACTTGGAAAACCCGACCTATGCCACGATTGCAGGGGCCGTTATCACCACCATGCGCGCACACTTGGATTTACCCCAACTGACCGCTTGGGCGCATTGTGCTGACCGGGTTCTTCCACTAGAAACTGGCTTCGCCCAGCAACTACTCACCGCATTGGCGATTCAAGCGCCACACCAGCACTTCATCGCAACTTTTCTGGGCCACAGTTGCCATCAATTCGCTTGGCAACTCGCAACAACTCAGCCGGCGCTCAATCGAATCGAGACGTATCGCCTCTTCATTCAGCTCATCCCGAATGTCTTGCAAACACCAACGATTCCTACCAATACCAGTTTGGACTGAGACTGACCGGTCGAAATAATGACTGACAACAAACTCATCGGACCCAAAAACGCGCAGACTAACCTTTTGGCGTCACCACGAGTAGTCCCAAAACTTCGTGCTCAGTTTTGGAACTACTTGACACGACTCCAGCTGACTCATAATTATATTTATTTACTAACCCCAAAGTGGGCGCCTTTATTTGACGCGTCTCGACTAGCCAGTTACGCTAGACTTATCAAAGCTACGGAGGGGATTACATGCCAATCAATCCAAGTCACGCCCAAGATGTCTGGAAAGACGTCGGAGAACACGTTCAATTTACAGTTCTTCAGTTAAACCGCCAGGATCCGCAACACGACCGTGAAGTGTTCCAAGAATTTGCTGACCGGTCACAAGCCATTATTCGTTCCTTACGCATCCGCGACGCCAAGCCTGAGACCGGTACCCAACTGAAAGTTAGCATCGGTATTAGTAGCAGCGCTTGGGATTACCTCTTCCCGGACGCTCCCAAACCGCGCGAACTTGAGACCTATACGACATTACACGGTCCCAAGTACAGCATGCCCGCAACTGACGGGGACCTCTTCTTCCACATTCGTGCTAGTAACGAAGCGGTCGTTTACGAGTGCCAGACCCAATTTCAGCGGGTACTCGCACCCATCACATCTGTTCTCGACGAAACTAAGGGCTTTCGCTACTTTGAAGGCCGCGCCATCATTGGCTTCATCGATGGGACCGAAGCGCCTGCCATCGAAGACGCCGCTGATTACGCCTTAGTTGGCGAAGAAGATCCGCAATTCATCAACGGCTCCTACGCCTTCGCTCAAAAATGGCAACATGACATGCCGATTTGGGAACACATGACCACCGGCGACCAAGAAAAGGCAGTCGAACGCGAAAAATTCAGCGATTTTGAATTGGACGACGACGATAAATTCAAGAACGCCCACAACGTTGCTTCCAAGTATGAAGTCGATGGTGTCGAACAAAAAATCGTTCGGATGAACGTCCCATACGCGCAACCCGCTGTTGGTAATATTGGCACCTATTTCATCGGCTACGCACGTCACTGGACCGTCACCAAGGGCATGTTACAAAACATGGTCGACCAAGGCGACTTACTATTGACCTTCTCCAAACTGCTGTCCGGCCAAGTCTTCTTCATTCCATCACGGGACTTGCTGGCGCAAATTGCGGATGATGACTTTTAATTTCGCTTAATGACCAGACCTGTATGACGCAAAAATGGCTCTGAAACCAACCTCCGAATCGGAAGCTGGCTCAGAACCGTTTTTTTAATCATTTGATGATTTCCGTGCAATATTAATGGCTGCTAGCGTTGAAATCAGCATTAATCCTGTCATAATCATGACAGCTGTATTGTACGAAACGACTGGACTAGCAATGCCGGCCGTCATTAACGTGATGATTGACAGCCCAACTGAGCTCCCAATCTGATGCACCATATTGACCACGCCCGATGCCGAGCCCGCAATCGCCGCATCCGTATTTGCGACCCCCGCGACCGTCAGCGGACTCAAAGAAAAACCTTGGCCGATCCCGATAATCACCATTGGAATCGCAATCGCCGTCACGTAGCCCGCGCGTACGCCGACCAGCGCGGCCATCAATAAGCCGACTAACGTAATCAGTTGCCCCGCAATCAAGATTTGATTGTTCGTGAATCGGTTATTCAAACGTGACACCAGGGTGGCGAAGATGAATTGAGGCACCGTTTCAGGCAAAAAGCCTAGCGCAGCCATTAATGGCGTAAAATGATAAACATTTTGCATCGCCTGTGGTGTTAAGAAGAAGTACGAAATCATCGCACCGAGAAAGAAGAACCGCGCCACATAGGCACTACTGCGTTCACGGTCAGCGAATAATTTCAATGGCATGATTGGATGGTTTGAGCGGTGTTCTTGCCATACAAACGCTGCCAGGACAATAATCGCAATGATAATCGTTAACACCGGATTTTTAGCGCCATTAATCCCGTAGACCAGCGCAATGATCCCAATCACTGATAATAATGAGCCCAACCAATCCAGCTTGCCAGTACTGCGTTGACTAACCGGAACAAATTTCAAAGTCAATAAGAGCATCACAATGCCAATCGACACGTTCAATAGGAAGCTCAGTCGCCAAGTCATGTAGCTGGAGATCAAGCCACCAATCACGAGACCAAAGCTCGCGCCCAGACCACCAGTAGCGCCATAATACACAATCGCGCGTGTCCGCATGTTATCTTGATACGTATCCATTAGTAACGCGAGCGTCGTCGGCGCCAGAATAGCGGAACCAATCCCTTGCAGTGCCCGCATGCTAATAATCATCCCCGCACTCGTCGAAAGTCCGACCAGTAACGAGCCAATGCTAAAAATCACCAAGCCAATCAAGAAAATCTTGCGCCGTCCAAAAATATCCCCGGCACGACCACCGAGCATTAACAAGCCACCAAACGTCAGCGCATAGGCGTTCGTCACCCACGAGAGCGCTTGGGCTGACAAATTCAAGTCAGCGGCGATTTTGACCGTACTGGTAAAAACAATCGAATTATCCAGCAGAATCATAAAATAACTAATCAGAATAATTGGCAAAATGATGCCAAACCGTTGTTGTGTTTTATTCATGTTTGCTTACCTCAATCTTTAATTAATAGCCACAGTCTATAACCTTAAAGTAACTTCAAGGCAAGCTTTTTTCTGAAAATAATTTGTTTTTTTGCAAAAAGGCCCTGCAAGCACGGCGTAATCATCCAACTCAGTTAAGTTAGAATGGTTGTGCCGACTCACAAGGGCCTTTTCATGATTGTCCCTAGCCACTGTTTAAGATTGCAGCTAGTCACTAGTCCTGATTATGTTGTCGTTCCAAGGCACGCAGCTCTTCTTCCGCTTCCTGCATGTGGTCATAATAATGATCCAACTTGTAATGCAAGTGGTCGATTGCCGCCTGAATGTCATCACGTCTTTCTTCCATTTCTTCGAGCTGCGTCTTCAATAAATCGATCTGCTCACTCGTATTATCTTCCTGAGCATCAAATAACTGAATATAGCGCCGCAAATTCACAATGCTCATCCCAGCGGCTCGCATCTGGCGGACAAACACGATCCGCCGAATAATCCGGTCATCGATTTCCCGATTTCCCGTCTCACTGCGGTCGATAGCTGGAATCAGCCCTTCCTTTTCATAATACCGAATCGCCGCCGAAGATACGCCCGTCTGCTCACTTGCTTGTTTGATATTCATTAGAAGACCTCCATATTACTAATTTGAATTACACCATTCATGGCCCTATTATCTAACCTTCAAGTTACTTCAAGGCAAGCCCTAAAGTGACTTTTTCATTAATTTCGATTTTACGTCATACAAACTAGCCGACTTGTCGACTCCAATCCAAGCTACTAATCCTGACTAATCATGACTGAATCACCGGCATTCGCGGCTAGTCGTTCAACCGCAGTCCCAATCAAATCACCGTGTTTTAGAATGAACGCGCTCGCCGGCTCTAATAGGCGCACCTAATTTATTGTCGTTTTTCCCATGCAAGTGGCCTGACATCTGCTATAGTTAAGTCATAAAGATAGTAATTTACAGGAGGCTCTCAACATGGCAAATCGGTACTTACATAACGTTCAAGGCTTATTTGACACCATTGCACCTAATTATGACCGTATGAATAATATTATTAGTCTCGGAACGCATCGACACTGGCGCAAGCAAACGATGGCCCAAATCCATCTCGCACCTGATGCTCACGTCCTCGATTTGTGTTGTGGCACGGGAGATTGGACCATTGCGCTCGCACAGGAATTACAACCGACTGGCGAAGTGATTGGACTGGATTTTTCTGCGCCCATGCTCAAGCTAGCGCAACAAAAAGTCGCCCAACAACACGTCGCGGACCGGGTCTGGTTGCGCCGTGGTAATGCGATGCACCTTCCATTTAAAGATAACACATTCGACCTGGTCACCATTGGCTTTGGCCTTCGCAATCTTCCGGACAAAGCCCAAGCATTAGCTGAAATTTACCGCGTCCTCAAACCTGGCGCACGACTAGTCTGCCTAGAGACCTCCCAGCCGGATCAACCGCTCATCAAACCGGTCTGGCAGTGGTATTTTACTAAAGTTGTCCCATTATTTGGCCGCTTATTCGCACATCAATATCAAGAATATTCTTACTTACAAGAAACGACCCGCCACTTTGCCAGTTATCAGCAGCTGGCTCAGATGTTCAGGACGGCTGGCTTCCAAAACGTCCACTATCAACGTTTTAACTTTGGCGCTGCCGCTGCGCATTTTGGGACCAAGGAGGCCGATTAAATGGACGAACTGACTGCCTTTAATCGGTGCCTCGACTGGCTCACCCAAGCCGTTGCGCAGCCTACTCGAGTGGACGGCCTCGTCTTGTGCGGCAACAGTTTGCCAGCGACCGCGATTGCGGCGGGTCAACTCGCCCAGCAGTATCAGCTGCCGACCGTCATCATTGCGGGCGGCGTTGGTCACGCAACGAAGTACTTACGCCACAACCTTGACCAGCCAGCATCGCACGCTAGCGAAGCGGCCCTGATGGCGACACTCATCCGCCAAACCGGCTATACCGGTGAGCTCCGACTAGACGAAACTTCGACGAATACCGGGAGCAACGCCACCCATGCGCGGGATTTAGCCCCAGCCAATTGGCGCCACGTCCTGCTGATTCAAGACCCGTTGCTTGCTCGCCGGACTGAATTAACGTTTGCCGCTAACTGGGCCAATGTTGACTTTACTCGCTATCTTCCAACGACACTCCAACTGAGTCAACTGGAACCACTCCGATTCAAGGGAGAGACCACACTGACGGGCTGGCAACCAGCCTACTTTACCGAACTATTGCTCGGTGAATTTCAGCGGCTAGCGGATACCCCCACTGGTTACGGTCCCCGCGGGCAAGGCTTCATTGCGCATGTTGAGATTCCTGAAGACGTTCTAGCAGCGGTTGCTGATTTGCAGTCCAGAGCGCTGCATCGGCAACGTTGAGAATGCGTTCAACTGCACACGCTTGGTTCTAAAATCGAAACCAAACGGACTGAAAAGGACTCAATAAATGACTGACTAAAAGGCGTCTGGATCGAAGTGTTGCATTCGGTTCAGACGCCATTTTTAACATTCATCAGTCGTACAAACCGGTCCCTCCGAACGGCATTCCATTAACTTCACCGTTCCACTTAGCGCTGCGGTTCGCCACTAAACAGGGTAGCATAGCGCGTTGTCAGTTCCTGTGCGAGCAACTCACCGGCTAGCTGGGACCCTCCCAAATCTAAATGTACGTCATCCGTTGTACTTGGGTGCCACGTGGCCGTTTCAATCAATTCAATTTGCATAAATTCCGCCGTAACCGCGCGAATTACCGTCGCAAAGGCTTGATTGAACGGGACCAGCACTGCCAAGCGACTATTCGAATACAGTCGCTGCACTTGATTCAAGAAACGTCGGAACACGATTGTAAAGGCGGTGTCATCAAGTTTGCGGTCATTCGTGCCAACATTGATCACCACTAAATCTGTTGGGACTGGTTGCCACGGCGTTGTCGCATCAATCGCTGTCAGTGCATCTGGCAACACGGGGACCCCGCCCGTTCCAGGTTTTTGGAGGCCAACCGCACTATAGGCGATCCGTACGTTGCGGCTATTCAGCAAGTCACTTGCCACCGCCGCGTAATTGGCTTCACCACGATAATCTTCACCGGGATTTCTCCCAGCCACCCAACATCCGGCAGTCAACGAATCGCCAATCCAAGTCAGACTATGGCGTCCTAATTGAACGGGCTGCAACGTCCCATCGCTCGTCAATGCACTGATTGCAAACCCTTGATTACCATCCCAGACGCGGTCTTCATCGGTATTGCCACTCAGCACCAAGCGAATCACGTGGGGCCGACCATCCAAAGTCAGCCAGATTGGTTCACTCGTTACAGCTTGGCGTTGAAACGGCAACCCGTCGATTTGGATTGCGATCCAACTCGGTAACTCACGCGCTAAATCCAGCATGGTAATGCGGACAAAACTCGCCGCCGTGGCCTGAAACCACATTTCAGCGCCCAAATTAGTACTGTACATCACGGGTTGCTGCTCAATTTCTTTGATTGCCCATCGCCCCTGAAAATAAGCGGGCATCAGGGGCTGATTAGCTTGTGTTACTTGGTAATCCACGGTATTTCCTCCATCTCTATCTCTGTTGTAATTCACACCAGTAGTGTTCAGTTAAGTGAACAATGGTAGCTGGCGTGTTTGTTGAAACCCAATCCGATACGCGTTGTCAGCCAGCCCCGGAGGTCGGACTAAGGCGCGCACCGGCTGACGAACAATAAGCCAATCTAAGAATCCTCATTAACACTGCAAAACACCAAGCACAACGGTAAATCTGATTTATTTTGATAAATTGACCAAAACTTGATGGCTATCAAGTTGCCATCAAGAATCAGCGGCTATACTGGGGTCATCAAATCAAATAAGGAGTTGCAAATTATGAAAATTCAGGGGTTTCTAACTAAACATACGAATCAAATCACATTAATCACTGGTATTCTGATCGTCCTCGGCATGCTCAGCAAATACTTGTTCCAATTCACACTGGGCTACCAAGTCATTCTGGCTGTCGCATCCGTGATTGCGGTCATTCCAATCGCGGTTCGGGCTTGGAGTGCGCTGCGCAACAAGGTCTTCAGTATTGAACTGTTAGTCAGCATTGCCGTTATCGGGGCCTTCATCATTGGCGAATTCAATGAATCAGCCATCGTGACGTTCCTATTCCTGTTCGGGTCCTACCTCGAAAGCAAAACGTTACAAAAGACGCGGACGGCCATCAAAGGTTTGACTGACATGTCACCAACGACCGCGACCCTCGTAACCGCTGATGGTACGGAAGAAGTCGACGTCGATGATGTTGACGAAGGCGACGTTGTCTTAGTCAAGACGGGGAGCCAAGTCCCTGTCGACGGGGTCGTCGTTGAAGGTAATGGTTACCTCAACGAAGCTTCTATCACCGGTGAAGCCCGTCAGATCAACAAACAACTCAATGATTCCGTTTATTCTGGTACGATGGTCGAAAACGGCTATCTTAAAATCAAAGCGACTCAAGTGGGTGATGACACGACGTTTGCTAAAATCATCGAACTCGTCGAAGAAGCCCAAGACACGAAGTCCAAAGCTGAAAAGTTCATCGACCGCTTTGCTCAATATTATACGCCTGCCGTTCTGGTTTTAGCAGTCTTAGTCTTCGCCTTCTCGCGTGACTTCCGATTAGCGATCACCGTCTTAGTTCTAGGATGCCCAGGGGCCCTCGTTATCGGTGCACCCGTCTCAAACGTTGCCGGAATCGGTAATGGTGCCAAACGTGGCATCTTAATCAAGGGTGGCGAAGTCGTCGATACCTTTGCCAAAGTCGATACGCTGGTCTTCGATAAAACGGGGACTTTGACGGAAGGCAATACCGCCGTTACCACGATGCACACTTACACGACTAACGCCGACAATCAACTCGCTTTAGCCGCTGCTATCGAAGGCGTTTCTGACCATCCACTCGGTCAAGCTATCGTGACCTACGCAGCCCAAAAGTCCGCCGGTGTCGCACCCGTCCTCGATGATACCGAAACCGTCAAAGGCCAAGGCATCTGCGCTAAAGTCGGTGACCAATCCGTCGTCATTGGGAACCAAAAGATGTTAACCGCGCATCAAATCGAACTTAACTCAGCTCAACTCAAAGACCTGAACGATTTACAAGCAGGTGGTCAATCCACAGTCATCATGGCCGTTGATGGCCAAGTTCAACTGATATTCGGGATTGCCGATACCATCCGCCCAGGCGTCAAGGATTCACTCGCCGCACTCAAAGCTCAGGGTATCAAGAAATTAGTCATGTTGACTGGTGACAATCAGTTAACCGCCCAAGCAGTCGCAGATGAATTGAACCTAGACGAAGTTCACGCCAACTTATTGCCAGAAGAAAAGGTCGAATACGTTAAAAAGCTCAAAGCTGATGGGAACACAGTCGCCTTTATCGGTGATGGCATCAATGACAGTCCGTCCATCGCTAACGCGGATATCGGTATTGCCATGGGTAGCGGGACCGATGTCGCTATCGACACCTCCGACGTTGTCCTGATGCAATCCAGCTTCCCAGCACTGGTCCACGCCCATGGTCTCGCTAAGAAGACGGTGCTCAACACGCGGGAAAACATCTTCATCGCCATCGCGACGGTGGCCTTCCTCCTGATTGGCTTAGTCTTCGGTTACATTTACATGGCCAGTGGGATGTTCGTCCACGAAGCCAGCATCCTGGTCGTTATTTTCAACGCGATGCGCCTGATCAACTTCCAGACCAAGTTCGACAAACAACAACCTGCCAAAACGATTCAAGCCGCAACGGCCTAACCACGTTACGGAGATCCACCCCCAGCCCATAAAAAATGGCACCCAGACTAGTCTTCCCCAACTAGTCAGGGTGCTATTTTTAGCTAATAATAACTAAAATGATAACGCCATAATAATTTCATAAGTACGCTCGGTTGATTAATTGCAATTATAAACTAAAAAAGATCTTGTAAAGCCAAATCCCAATCACGGCGCCAACAATCGGTGCCACGACCGGAACCCAGCTGTATTCCCAATGTGAAGATCCCTTATTGGGAACCGGTAATAGTGCGTGAACGAGCCGCGGCCCTAAATCCCGGGCAGGGTTCAGAGCTGGCCCAGTCGGCCCACCTAGTGAGATGACCATTGCCGCAATCAGTAATCCGACCCCGATGTTAGCAATATCGATATTTTGATGGAAGAACATCCCGCGATACAGGCCCATCGCCCCAAAAATTAGGACGGCGGTCCCGACCATTTCGGTAATGAACCCGTTCAGCTGACTGTGAGCGGCGTCACTAGTGGCAAACGTCCCTAATACTGCGCCAGCATCAGTCGTTTGTCGGTAGTGCGGCCAGTATAGTGCGAGAATCAAGCATTGTCCTACGATGGCACCGAGAAATTGCCAGATTAAGTACTGCGCAACGTGTGACCAGGGGAAGAGACCAACCGTTGCTTGACCAATCGTAATCGCAGGGTTCAAGTGGTTACCAGAGATTGACCCGAACATCATTGCTGGCAGCATAACCCCCAGCCCGTACCCCGACGCCACCAGTAGCCAACCCCCGTTGGCGAGTCCTGGATCGTCGTTTCCGGTCGTGTTCTTTAGGAATGCATTAGCGACAGCACCGTTGCCTAGTAGCACTAGGATTAGGGTGCCAAAGAATTCTGCAGCATAGCGTGCTTCCCATGAACCTGTCATCTTGTATCCTCCTCGTATGGTACCGAGCATCTATGATACTTTGAAGGATAGCAGATAAAACTATTTATGTAAACGCTTCATTTTGCTGTAATAAGCCATTTCTAATCATCCGCGCCGGCCTCCTACTTATACCCCCGCGCGTATTAAAGTCGAGCTAGCGACGTTTGGCAAGCGCGATATCAGAATTCAAACTGGCGAATCAGATTCTCACCCTGGTTCATAATTGACGTAACTCAATAATTGCGGAACTTGATTTACCACCAGTGTCGCCATCCACCACCTGATTTCAGAAAAACTTACGTGCTGGAATTCAGTCATTAAAGCTAACTTTTCAGTTGCTGAATATCTAGAACTTGGCATGCAAAAAATCCCTTATGGCAGGTCAGCTGACAACCATAAAGGAACCGTAACAAGCGGGGACTGACGCAAGCGAACCGTCCCCCCTTATCCGTACTATTGGCTAGGCCACGTATTGGTCGTTCCTAGCATGTTAAACTCGCCCCACCCTTTTTGAGAATGCGCCAATTCATTGATCGCTGTTAACACTTTGTTCTCGTCGGCAGTGAAGTGTAACTTATCGACAAACACTTGACTGGCAATCTGGTCATAGACGACGCGGGCTTGGCGTTCAGGCGTCTGTTGATTATGTTTGACTTTACTGATACCAGTCTCAAGAATATTTAGCACATATTGGTAACGTTCGGGCGTAGCATGTTGCTGTAGTGAAAGCTGTAACCGAGTAAATAAGTCCAAAGCGTGGTTTTTAGCATGGTCCGACTTCGTGTTAGTCACAAAATCCCCTCCTGACATTAAGGTAAAAAAGCCTTTTCCCCGTGGTCATCGTAAGGCTTCCCCACATAACTGTCAAACCCAGGAAACCGTTTGCACGTCAGCCATTTGAAAGTTAACTTGATGAATTGGTCATTTGGGCAAAAAAGTTGCATCTACATACCTACGGGGGTATATTGTTAATTGTTAATAATGCACATCTGGAGGGGTTAACATGATTAAAGAAATTCATGATCAAGATTTTGCCAAAGAAACGGATACTGGGATTGCCGTCGTTGATTTCCGCGCTGACTGGTG
>NZ_JAMSKY010000130.1:0-233 GCF_023806745.1 Lactiplantibacillus sp. B652
TCTAAACGCATTTCAGTTCCTCCAAATTTGAGATGCGTTTATTTTACCGTAAAAAAATGTTGGAAAACCGACATTTTCTAATCGGTATTTTCCAACATTTTACAACCGTTGCTGACAGTTAAAATCAGCAATAGTATAACTCTAACATTCACGATAAGTAACTACCAGCGACTGGATAAGTGTACCTTTTTAAGGAGGCCCAAAATTGATGTTACCATTATTGATCTTATTAG
>NZ_JAMSKY010000131.1:0-232 GCF_023806745.1 Lactiplantibacillus sp. B652
TATCAGGTTTCAACGCACAAAATAAAGAAAGGAGCAGTGAGACACTGTAAACTTTATCGGTAAAAAACAGCATTTTTTAATCGGCAAAAAACGACATTTTCACATCGGCGTTGACATTTTAACCACCGAAATTTTAATAGTTAATTCAGTTGGCGCCAACGTGGTATTTATTAATTTGGGCCACAATAGCCGACTACATCTATAAATGACATGGTATCATACTATTTATAGA
>NZ_JAMSKY010000132.1:0-232 GCF_023806745.1 Lactiplantibacillus sp. B652
AGACGTAATGGATAGTCTCATTAATCGTCTTGCTTTCAGTTGTAATAGTTGGCGCATTCTTAGCATAAACCACCGTGAAGTCAAGATCACTAGCGTCACCACTCACAGTTTGTGACCCAATTTCAGCCTGGTCTGGCGTGTAACCCTTAATAGCTGGGCTAGTTACTGCCGCAAAGCTTTGATCTGCTGACCAAGACCCATAGGTCTTTTCACCTGTCACCGCATCAGTTGA
>NZ_JAMSKY010000133.1:0-231 GCF_023806745.1 Lactiplantibacillus sp. B652
TGTTACCCACTACCCATTCATCCTTTGTACGTATAAAGGGGTTTTGCGCACTTTCCTTTAACGCGTTTTGAACATCTTCATAAGGTAAATAAAATTCAATTGTAGATTTATTTAATTGGTAGATTGCAAATTTAATCCGAATTTTTGGACAAATTTGTCAGCATAACCTGATACGGTGTTTGCCAGTCGAGTATTTTAAGCGGTCGCTGGTTAATTTGGAGTAACGTCGTC
>NZ_JAMSKY010000134.1:0-230 GCF_023806745.1 Lactiplantibacillus sp. B652
TGATTCGGTCCCACTGAGCATCTTCCAGTTCGTATCGTTTAGGTGTTGTCATCGGAATGCCTCGATTCGTTTTTCCTCAGATTATACCTGAATTTTTAGTTTTCAGACAGTCCCTAGCCCGCTTTCCATATGAAAAAACGTTAGCTGACTTTGACTTTAGTTATCAACCGGGAATTAACCAAGGGATAATTGAGGACTTGGGATCACTAAGATTCACCCAAGAGAATCAA
>NZ_JAMSKY010000135.1:0-230 GCF_023806745.1 Lactiplantibacillus sp. B652
TTGATTCTCTTGGGTGAATCTTAGTGATCCCAAGTCCTCAATTATCCCTTGGTTAATTCCCGGTTGATAACTAAAGTCAAAGTCAGCTAACGTTTTTTCATATGGAAAGCGGGCTAGTTTAATTCTCAAATTAATCTTTTTTTGTTCCCGGTATTTAAGCTCAGCCGTTGTCAATTCGAATAAGGCATCACTCAAGGACTTGGGTGCTTCATCTTGATGATCCAATAGGT
>NZ_JAMSKY010000136.1:0-227 GCF_023806745.1 Lactiplantibacillus sp. B652
AAGAACTTTCGTAGGATTGCAACGCGTTATGATAAGCTCGCTCATGTTTATCTGGCTACGGTCTACATTGCCTCAATTTGCATCTTACTTAAGTAGTTTTCAGACGGACCCTAGTTTAATTCTCAAATTAATCTTTTTTTGTTCCCGGTATTTAAGCTCAGCCGTTGTCAATTCGAATAAGGCATCACTCAAGGACTTGGGTGCTTCATCTTGATGATCCAATAGGT
>NZ_JAMSKY010000137.1:0-214 GCF_023806745.1 Lactiplantibacillus sp. B652
CAAAACAGGAACTATCAACTATATCGATCCAGATGGCAAGGTAGTAAAAACTGACCAAGTTTCAGGAAAAGTTGGCGATAAAGTTGATGTTAAGATTTCGTTACCGGATGGTTATGAGTTAGCTAATAAGGATGAACAGGTCCCATCCACTATTACAGTTGGTGATGATGGCATTAAAACTATCATTATTAATATTAAGAAGATTCCTATAACC
>NZ_JAMSKY010000013.1:0-85601 GCF_023806745.1 Lactiplantibacillus sp. B652
TCTAAACGCATTTCAGTTCCTCCAAATTTGAGATGCGTTTATTTTACCGTAAAAAAATGTTGGAAAACCGACATTTTCTAATCGGTATTTTCCAACATTTTACAACCGTTGCTGACATGTTCTAAACATCTCAGCCTTTGAGAAGTTTAGAACACTCTTTTCCTGAACAATTTAGAAAGAATTAGGCATCTAATTAGGCACTCTCATTTTCTGTTTACATTTCTCTAAGTGATTTTAGTTTAAATATAATAGAAGGTTGTAAAATTAGCAAGAATCCGACATAAACAAGTAAACCAGTCAATATTTGTAAGACGAGATTAACTGTGGAGATATTCATTGTTACATTCAAAATGTATACGGGGATAAACATCATAATTCCAGCGAAAATATACTTAAGTGAATTGGTAAATAACAAACTGATCCTCAGTGATTTTCTAACCATGATTAGTTGATATAATGTTACTACCAACTCAGATAGTAATGTTGCAAGCATGGCGCCGTAAACACCCCAATGCAGAATTAGCGGAATATCGATGATTATGTTAGTGATTGCACCGAGTACTACAGAAGTTGTGTAAGTACGCATTTGTTTTGTGGGTAGTAAGTATTGTTGCCCGATTACGTTACTTTGCCCAATTAGAACGATAACTGGCGCTTCAATTATTAGGAGAATATTTACAGAAGTAAAAGCTTTTCCAAAAAACCATGGTGCCAATGCAGTTGCGATGCTAGCAATTCCAAACGACATTGGTATGGAGATTGAAAGAACAAAGTCAAACGAAGTATATAAATATTGTTTCACTTTATTGATCTGTTTCTTGGCGTAAAGGTTTGCCACATGAGGAAGCATGACCGTACCTGTGGAGGTGACGATAGCAAGCACGAGTTTTACCAGCTTGTCTGAGTAATCATAGTATCCGGAGGCAGTGACAGAGTCCAATTTCCAAAGCATTGTTTTATTTACGGCAAGATAAATAGTTGTGGCAACTTGTGGAACAAATAAAGTTAAAGAAGGTTTTAAATGTCGAAACATTCGCAATTCGCTAATCTTTGGAGGATAGACAAGTTTAGGCAAATATGGCCACAGAGTAATATTACCCAACAATTGCGACAGCGATAGGATTAGAATATAAATCCCCACATCATGACTGTTTTTGACAAATACAAATATTGAAGCCAAGGATAATAATTTAACAATCATATTTCTGATAACGGTTTTCTTAAAATCTTCAAGCCCCATAAAAAACCAGGAGATATCAAAAGCGCCTGCAATAATCAAAAAGGATTGGTAGAAGAAATATATTTTGAGCTGATTCTGTAAATATAGGAAAACGCAAAATGCTAAGTATGCAATTGATATTGTCGTAATTTGCAGAAATTCAATTTCCCAAAAAGTTTGAGATCTTTTTCTGTCATCTTCCCTGATAAAGGCAATTTCACGATTGCCGTAGATTGTTATTCCGACTGTTCCAGCAAGTAAAAAGTATGTAATTACTGAATTAGTTGTTGCGTTGATTCCGACTCCTGAGGGACCAAGTACCCGAGAGATATAGGGAACTGTTAGCAATGGGGTAAGTAAAATCAAAATATTGTAACCGACGTTATAAAGATAGTTTTTTACAATTTTCATGTAATTCCTCACAGTTGTTGTATTAATAAATGAAATGCGACTGAATAATTATAGCATATTTATTGACTGATTAAGGGCGTTTCTAAAAATCGTTCAATATAACTTAACAGCTATCATGGTAATGCTCAATTCATAGCAAGTGGTTTCTGAAACTATTCTGTTTTATGAAAATATTCCGAAATATAATTTTGTTAAAGTATAAAGTAATTATCCGAATATGAAAGGTATAATATAGGTAAAGTACCGGTATGAGTATTTTTTTAGTAAGATATATGTATAATTAGTGTTCAAACTACTAAATAAGAAACGTTGGAATAATTTGAGATCTAAGTACATACATTCAAAATGTCGTTAAGAAAGGTGTTGCTAATATGAATCATCTACTAATCACAGGCGGTGTTGGATTCATCGGTGCGAATTTTGCTAGATATGTTTATGAGTCGCATCCAAAAGTACAAATAGTCGTACTGGACAAGCTAACTTACGCCGGCAATCGTGCTAACCTGACCGACATACTGGGTGGCCGCGTTAAACTAGTCGTTGGTGACATCTGTGATGCGCCGTTAGTAGATAGATTAGTCTCCAAAGCTGATGCAATCGTGCACTTTGCTGCAGAAAGCCATAATGATAAGGCATTAGTTAATCCGTGGCCCTTTATTCAGACCAACATTGTAGGCACATACACGCTAATACAGGCGGCAACTAAGCAGCATAAGCGATTCCATCATGTGTCCACCGATGAAGTCTACGGGGACTTGCCGTTATCTGAATACGGCAGTGGCGATGAAGGTAAATTTACCCCAACCAGCCCATATCAGCCTTCAAGTCCATACTCGGCATCTAAAGCTAGCAGTGACATGTTAGTGAGAGCTTGGACCCGTTCATTTGGCCTGCAGGCGACGATTTCAAATTGTTCCAATAACTATGGCCCGTACCAGCATATCGAAAAGTTTATTCCACGCCAGATTACCAATATTTTGAGTGGACGTCGTCCTAAGTTATATGGAAGTGGTAATAATGTTCGTGACTGGATTCATACCAATGATCATTCGGCTGCAATCTGGGATATTTTAACTAAGGGACGAATTGGTGAAACGTATCTGATTGGCGCTAATGGGGAAATGAGCAATAAGGCGGTACTTGAAATGATTTTACAGTTGATGGGGCAGCCGCAAGACGCTTATGATGTCGTCAGAGACCGACCAGGACATGATCTACGGTATGCAATTGATGCATCCAAACTACGAACTGAACTTGGTTGGCGGCCACAGTACACCAACTTTGAAGCTGGCCTCCAGGATACGATTGAGTGGTATACGTCCCATCGTAGCTGGTGGGAGACTAGCAAAGCGCAAGTTGAGCAGACTTACGCACGACATAATCAATAATGAACAAAGCCATAGTCAAAAGACTGGTCAACCCCGCAACCCCCGGGACTAACCAGTCTTTTGACTATTCTTCTTTTCCACTGATGCCCCTTCAATTCCCAACGAGAACCCGGCCATCTGCCTCATAATCACGTCCTGACTAAGTCCGATATACCGCTTTGTAATGGCTTCACTGGAGTGATTAAAGATCATCATCAGCGTCCCAATATCGTGTGTCTGCTGGTAATAGTGGTATCCAAACGTTTTACGTAGTGTATGTGTCCCAATGTCAGTTCGGTTCATCTTGCGAGCGATGGTTTGAAACAACTTGTAGACAGCATTCACACTCAGAGGGTGATGTTGGCGATTGGTAAACAGGTATTCAGAATCAGGTAAATCTTCTATATAGTGATTGATTTGTGGACGCAGACGTGTGAGTAAAATCAGACGTCTTTTTTTCGTCTTTTTTTCTGTAATTTGGACGACATCTTGGTAGCGAACTTGTGCCACTTTCAGGTTAAGAATATCGCTCATTCGTAGCCCGGTGTTTAAGCCAATCAAGATCAAGAGGGCGTTCCGTTCGCCATGCGTGCCGTTGCGGGCATAGTTGACGAAGGCCGTAATTTCCTGTTGGGAACGCAGTGGCTCGACATTGTAGTAAATCATTATCACACTCTTTCGTGGAACGTACTAATTCTGCTTATTACATAGTAATTATAAACCATATTAATTAATAAATATAATCAATCATCTAGTACATCACCGGATTGCACGGGAAAACGGCACTATTTTGAAAAAAATAATGCCGTTTAAACACAATCTGTAAATAAATATAACATCTCGTTTATATTTGTCAATTTAATCTGTTGTTTTATTGTATAAAAACATCGATAAAAGTCGTGATTGACACAAGTTTATCGTAAATTTATCAAATTCAGGTTAAACCCTTGTCGTAAAAGGAATCATTCTTTTCAAAATAGTGACGTTACATAAAATGTTAGCAAAGTCTATTAAGTTTTAGAGAGTGAATGATGGATCAAGTAGTAAGTTTTGACTTCTTTATCCGGTTAGTCCGCAAATATTGGCAGGCAATCATTGGTTTTACGGTGGCTGGATTGATCGTCGCAGCGGGGTTGACGTTCTTTGTTATTACACCGAAGTATCAATCGAGTGTTCAGATTCTGGTCAATCGTAAGAATACGAACGCTGCAACCGAGTATGCGGGTCAGCAAGCCGATGTTCAGATGATCACCACCTACAAGGAATTGATTGCGGGTCAGGTCGTGTTGAAGCCAGCTAAGCAACAGTTGAGTAAGCGGTTTGGCATCGAACGGTCGCTAAATACGCTGAAGAGTGAAGTTAGTGTCACCAGTACGACCAACTCACAGGTCTTCTCAATTGCAGTGACTGATGCCGATGCTAAGGCGAGTGCCACGATTGCTAATCAGATTGCACGGAGTTTCAAGAATCAGGTCAAAAAGATTATTAAAGTTAACAACGTCACGATTGTTGCACCTGCAGAAACACCTAAAAGTGCGGTTTCGCCCAAGAAGCCACTCAATCTGCTGATCGGGTTAGTTGCTGGTTTGTTACTCGGTATCGTCTACGCAGCAGTACGGATGTTGACCGACCGGCGCGTGCATGACGTTGACTTTTTGACGGACGATTTAGGACTGACCAGTTTGGGCCTAGTCAATCATCAGCATCAACATTCAATGAAGAAGCAGGTCTTGAATCTCAATGGTGGTTATCACCCGCACAATGACCGGACGAATTCACACGCGATGAAACGTGTATAGGAGGGTGCTCAATGTTTAAACGTAAAGAACAGAATACGACGACCACGGCACCCATTAATCTGACGGCGATTAATGAACCGATGTCAGTCATTACCGAACAGATCAAGACGATTCGAACGAATATCAACTTCGCCGCGTCTGACCGAAAGTTAAGGACCTTGATGGTGACCTCAGCTATGTTGGGCGAAGGTAAATCAACTGTCAGCGGCAATCTCGCCGTTGAATATGCCAAGGAAGGCATGCAAGTCCTACTGGTGGATGCCGATTTACGGCGACCAACCATTCACAAGACATTTGGCTTAAAGAACCAAAAAGGTCTGAGTTCGTGGCTAGGTAATCAACTGGATGATGTTAACGATGCGATTCATCCCGTAATTGGCAATCTATTCGTGATGACGAGTGGTCCTAAGCCACCGAACCCTGCAGAACTATTGGGGAGTAACAAGATGACCGAGTTCTTGACTTCGGCGACCCGTAAGTTGGACTTAGTAATTGTGGACGCACCACCAATCCTACCAGTGACCGATTCACAGTTATTGGCCAACAAGGTTGATGGGACTGTCTTGGTCGTTCGTCAAGGCGTAGCGCAAAAGGCAGCCGTGCGGGATGCGGTACGTTCTTTGAAGAAGTCACATGCTAATATCCTGGGAAGCGTCTTGAATGACGTTCGGGATAGTTCACATCACGGCTATTACGGCTATGACAATGGTTACGGGTACTACAGTAATGAAGATAAATAATTTAGTTGACTTACATTGCCATATTTTGCCAGGAATCGATGATGGTTCGCCATCCTTGGACGCATCACTTGAACTGGCGGAACAAGCGGTGGCGGACGGCATTCGTTATATTCTCGCGACGCCGCATCACATGGATCGACATTATTTAAATCATGCTGTCAATGTGAAGCAGGCTGTCGCGGACTTTCAAAATGAATTGAATTTGCGTGATATCCAATTGACCGTCTTTCCAGGTCAGGAGGTTCACCTCAATGGGCAACTGATGGATCATCTGGACGACTTGTTGGGTATAGATACCGGTAGAAACTATTTATTACTTGAACTACCTCATGAGATGGTCCCAAGTTATTTGGATGAATTGATTTTCCAATTAAGTTGCGAGGGTATCACACCGGTCATCGCCCATCCGGAACGTAATGCACAGATTATTGCGGAACCCCAACGTTTATATGAGTTAGTTGAACAAGGGGTTTTGGCTCAAGTCACAGCCACGAGCTTAGTTGGGACCTTCGGGGAGCAGGTCCAACGAACGGCCAAGGAATTTGTGAAGTGCGGTTTAGTTCAAGTGGTTGCTTCGGATGCACACACGTTGAAAAACCGTGGCTTTGCAATGACGAAGGCCTTTCAAGTCTTAAATGAACTGAATTCCAAATATCCTGAACGGTTTGCAGCCAACGCTCGGGATTTGTTAAATGGCGATCAGATTGAACTGGGCGAAATCAAGATGCCACGTAAACAGCGGAAGCACTGGTTGTTTTAGTAGAAGGAGCGAGTTGAATGAAGGCATTAGTAACTGGAGGAGCAGGATTTATTGGGTCCCATTTGGTCGATCACTTGGTCGCCGAAGGGTTGGACGTTGTCGTCGTCGATAACTTGTCCATGGGGGACTTACATAATATTAAGCATCAGGATGAAGTCACCGTGTATGTTGAAGATGTGCGCAATGAAAAGTTCATGCAGCAGTTGTTACAGGAAGAACAACCCGATTACATTTACTTTTTAGCCGCAGTTGCCAGCGTGGCGGATTCGATTGAACGTCCGGCAGAGACGCATTCTGTCAATCAAACGGCGGTCTTCAATATGTTGGAGTATATTCGCAAGACTGCGCTGCCAATCAAGCAGTTCCTGTTTACTTCCTCAGCGGCAGTTTATGGAAATCTGCCAGAGTTACCTAAAAAAGAAGATTCACGAGTTGACCCATTGTCCCCTTATGCGATTGATAAGTATGCGACGGAACGTTTTGTTCTAGCATACGGCGAACTATACGACTTACCAACAGTCTGTGTCCGCTTTTTCAACGTTTACGGGCCCGGTCAGAATCCGAGCTCGCCATATTCAGGTGTACTGTCGATTTTGACGGACTGCTTGAAGAATAACAAAGCGTTTACGTTATATGGTGATGGCAGTCAGACACGGGACTTTGTCTATGTCGAAGATGTGATCCAGGCGTTATGGCTAATTACCAAGAGCGACACGAGTCATGAAGTGTTTAACATCGCAAATGGTAACGAAGCAAGTCTGACAAGCATTATTGAGACGTATGAAACGGTGACTGGTCAGAAATTACAGGTCAAGATGGCACAGGGGCGTGACGGGGAAGTTAAACGTTCGGTAGCTAACATTGGTAAGTTAGTTAAGTTGGGATACACCACGAAATGGTCATTAGAAGCAGGGTTAAGCAAATACTGGGAAGGGGCACAACAACGTGAAGCAAGTCGAAATTAATGAAACGGTCAAAGTCAGTCATATTCAACCACAGACGAATTATCAATTTTTAACGATGATTGGTCGACCAGTCACTGGTTGGAAATTGGTTGTGAAGCGCGTCTTCGATTTAATCGTTGGCTTAGTTGGCACCGTGTTAAGCTCCCCAATCGTCCTAATATTTGCGATTTGGGTCAAGCTAACGTCTAAGGGGCCTGCATTTTACAAGCAAGAGCGGGTCGGCTTAATGGGCAAGAGCTTTAACGTGATTAAGCTCCGGTCGATGTATCAGGATGCCGAAGCCCGGACTGGCGCTGTTTGGGCTCAGAAAAATGATCCCCGGATTACACCAGTGGGGCGCTTTATGCGTAAGACGCGGGTCGACGAGTTGCCACAATTCTGGAACGTTTTAAAAGGTGATATGAGTCTGGTCGGACCTCGGCCAGAACGTCCCGTCTTGACGGAAGAATTTAGCCAACAATTTGCGGACTTTCCGAAACGCTTACGGATTATTCCCGGGATTACTGGATATGCCCAGATTAACGGCGGCTATGATATTACACCAGATGCCAAGTGTAAGTTGGATAACTATTATATCGAGCATTTTTCAGTCTGGTTCGACATTAAGATGTTGCTGGGAACTGTTAAGATTGTGTTCGCTGGGGACGGTGCACGATGATTGCCAGTATGACCGATTATCAATATGCGGGTCTGATGTCAGTTTATGTGAATGAAAAGCCGCAATTATTGAAACGAGCTTTAAAGTCGGTTCTAAATCAAGATTATCCACCCGCTGAATTTGTTTTGGTGAAGGATGGAAAGCTGACAGAAGAACTTGAGTCGGTGATTCATGAAGAACGTCAATTGTTTGAACGTGCCAACATTCGATTTGTTGAGTTGAAAAACCCAACAAATTTAGGACTTGGACGGTCGCTTAACAAGGGACTCAAAGCATGTACGAATGAATTAGTGGCTCGTTTTGATTCGGACGATTTAAATATGCCACAACGAATGACTAAAACGATTGAATGGTTCCGTGCACATCCGGATACGGCGATTGTTGGGACTCAGATTTATGAATTTGATCAAGATGAACGACATCCTTTTGACGTCAAACAAGTTCCAGTGGACTATCAACACATTATCAAACAGAGCGTTGTCCGCAATCCCTTCAATCATATGTCGGTTACGTTCAAAAAATCAGTTATTGATGAAGTCGGTGGCTATGTGGACGTCCCGCTTTTTGAAGATTATTATTTATGGCTACGTGTGATTCATGCGAAATATCCAGTTTCCAATTTAGCTGATACGTTAGTAAAAGCGCATGTCAATCGAGAGTTTGCACACAAACGCGGGGGCCTACATTACTTAAAGAAAGAAATCCATTTTCAAAACCTACTAGTACGAGATGGCTTTCTTAAACGTTCTCAATACTTACGTAATATTTTGATTCGCGGAACCGTAAGAATATTACCTGCCAATCTCTTAATGGTTCTCTATAAATTCCTGCGAAACTTGTGAAAATGGTGTTGGGAGGACAATGATTATGCAAGCAGATTTTCCAATTGATTTTGTGGTCACTTGGGTCAATAACCATGATGAGGACTGGCAACGAAAAAAGGCTAAGTATGAACGGAAGCAGCCAGAAAGTCGTCAAAACGATGAAATTGCCCAGAATCGCTATCGTGATTTTGGACTTTTTAAGTACTGGTTCCGCTCTATTGAACAAAATGCGAGTTGGGTCCACAAAATATATATTGTTACGGATCATCGAGTACCGGATTTCCTAAATCTAGATAATCCTAAAATTAAGATTATTGATCACAGTGAAATTATTGATAAACAGTTTTTACCAACTTTTGATTCCAATACCATTGATTGGAATCTATTTAAGATTCCAGGACTCAGCGAACATTTTGTCTATTTTAATGACGATTTTTTTATCAATCAGCCGGTTCAACCAGAAGATTTCTTCTCAAAAGATGGTAAAGCACGTGATACGGTTGGCCAATCCATTATTATGCCGATTGAAGGATACGATCATACGCTGGTGAATAACACGATGAAGATAAATCAATTAGTCAACAAGCGTGAGGTACTTAAGCGTGGATGGAAGCAATTTTTCTCATTCAAACAAGGGTTACCAGTTCTTTTATTGAATGTGTTCTTGAGCGCTTTTCCACGATTTACGGAATTATATGATGCCCATACTGCCTATTCGTTTATTAAATCAGATATGGCCGCAGCCTATCATCAATTAGAGCCGGAGTTGCTGGAAAATTTTTCTGAGAAGTTTCGGACTTCTGATGATTATTCCATTCAGTTTGTGCGTTATTACCAGATTATTCTGGGCCATGTCGACGTTCGGAGTATGTATTTTGGACAGACTGCCAATACGAATAATCCAGAGAAAACTGGACAGCTGTTATTTGGACATAAAAAGGCAAAAATCACCAATGTTAATGACACGATCGATGCCACTGACCGCGACTTACAAAAAATTATTGGTCTTTTTAATCGCCGTTTTCCAAATGCATCCGGTTTTGAACGAGTTCGCGAGTAAGGGTGACTGCACCTCATTGTAAAGGAAGAAAGTATGAAATTATCAAAAAAACAACTGAGTGCGATACCATTGGCGATATTTCTGATTTACATGACTATTTATAATAGCTCATTTAAATTAGTCTTTGTTTCAAGCTTTTGGCAGTATCTGGTTTATGGAATGTACATTGGGTTATATACGTTGTTTGTTCTGCAACAAGTTGGCCGAACGCAAAAAGTGAAGCAGTGGTTATATTTATTTGTATTGAGCCTATTAATGTTCTTCTATTTGGAAAGAGGAAATCTGAATGTGGCCATTATTTTCCTGCTGGGATTATATACGATTAATATAATGGACGTCCGATTAGTATTGAAAGTTTACTTAGTTTCGTTTTTTATTGCTTTCGTGGTTGTAATCGGTTTGGCCTTGCTGAAAGTTCTACCAATGCATGAGGCAAAACTTGGTCTGTTGGGAATTGGATTCAGAAATCCCAATACAACCGGGTTTTATTGTGCTTGCATGGTTGTGATGCATTGGATACTTAACTGGCATAAATTATCATTCATTAATTGGGTTGAAATTCCTGCAGCGACGATTTTATTACTTGTGTTGGAAGATTTTACAGCACTCTTGTTGATTGTGCTTGTTGTCGCCATGAAAATCAGTTCGCCGATTATTGAACACCTTCTGAAAGTTAAATGGTTCAGTTATGGATTAGTTCTGCTACCAGTGATCTTTTTTGGAATATGTCTTTGGATCGGACATAATTTCAATAATTATGCATTTTTGTCACAATTAAACGATATCTTTACGAGCAGACCTTCAATCTGGAACTATTATTTAGCGAATTATGACATGAATTTATTCGGTAATCAGTTGGCAGATGTCGTTCTCACTGGTGTAAATTGGACAGTTGGTCGGGGTGCGTTTGATGGTGACTTCATCTTTTTCCCAATCATTAACGGGCTAGTTGCCTTCGTTAGTGTGATGGTGTTATTGATGGTGGCTTTCAAAAAGAGCATTTGGCATAAGCAGTATGCGTTAGTTGCATTTTTCTTGATTTACTTGATTTCTGGTATTTCGGAGAATCAATTGCTTATTCCATATCAATGTCCAGTTGCTGTACTAATGGTGTTAATTTGTTATCCAGAATTTAGTTTTGAGAGGGAAGCCGATGACGTCAAAGAAGAAGATTACGATCGTGACTGGTCCGATGGCAGGCCACGGCGGAGAAGAAAGCGTAATTACGAATTTTATTAATCACTTTGCCGATACGTATGATTTTGAGCTGTATGTGTCGCAAATGTTGGGTGATTCTGTTTGGCTCAAGCGGCTCGATGAGCGTACTCAAATCACAATCGGTACCGCTGGGGCAGGTAGAATAACCAAGGCTAGTAAGCTGCTCCGTTATATGTGGCGGTGTGATGCTGATGCCGTTATTGTATTTACACCTAGATTACTATTTTTGACTAACCTAGCAAGAAAATTGTACTTTCGCCATTTTAAGTTGATCTCGTGGGTGCAATTTTCGATAAATGACTATTTTTCAACCCGTGACCGAGGCTATTTAGCGTTAGCCGATGAGCACCTAGCGATTAGTGGTGGGATTCGACAACAACTGATGGATATCGGAATTAATCAATCTCGAATCCATCTAATCTATAATCCAATTCCTAAAAGTAATCAAACAATTTTATCGGAAAATCAGGTGACGAATTTTATTTATGTGGCCCGAATTCAGTTTAAACAGCAGAAAAATATGCAGGCTTTATTTGATGCTTGTGTACAGCTGAAGGGGGCCTGGAAATTACACATCTATGGGACGGATACGACTGCTAACCAGGATGAATATCAGCAATGTGTAGCTTACATCAAGAATCTAAAAATTGAGTCACATATCGTTTGGCATGGCTGGGTTTCAAATGTTTGGGAGAAAATTGAACATGCGAATGCGCTGGTCTTAACTTCAACTTTTGAAGGCTTTGGGATGGTCCTGGCAGAAGCAATAAGTCGAGGAATTCCGACTATCTCGTTTGATTGTCCAGTTGGACCGGCTGACATCATCAATAAAGATAATGGCTTTTTAATCGACGATGGTGATGCGACACGCTTTGCTGCGACTATGCAGAAGTTTGTGGATAGAAAGACTCATTTTCCAGCAGCTCAAGTGAAGCAAAGTATTACAAATCTATACGAGGATGTTTACTATCAGCGAACTGCTGAGTTGTTAAAGAAATTGTTATAGGAGGTGGATTGTTTGGACAAAATTGATTTTGTCATTAGTTGGGTCGATTCAGCGGATCCTGAATGGCAACAGAAGAAACAGGCTTATTCTGGAAAGAAAGTCGTGAACAGTAGCAATGGGGACGAGCGATTTCGTGATTATGGCACGCTTCGTTATTTATTACGATCAATTGAAAGATATGCCAACTGGGTGAACCATATCTACTTGGTTACTGACCATCAGCGCCCAAGTTGGTTGAGTACGACTAATTCACGATTGACTGTAATTGACCATCAAGAGATTATACCAAGCACAGCGTTACCAACATTCAACTCTAATGCCATTGATTTCTGCTTAGATCAGATTCCCGGTTTGTCGGAACAGTTTGTCTACTTTAATGATGACTGTTTGATCAATAAAGACGTCTCGCCAACTGATTTTTTCAAAGATGGATTACCATGTGATTTTCGTATTTATAGTCGGCTGATTCCAAATAGTGATTTTGACTTTCTGTTATTCAACAACATCCTCTGCATTAATCAGTGGTTGAAGGGGCGACGGCAGAGTTTTAGCGGTATGCTTTCACGAAACTATAGGCTTAGAGGAAACATTAAAAACTTGATCCAAATCGTTCGTAATGGTGCCCGCGTTTCGAATTATGTGTTGTATCACAACGCCTATTCATTTACGAAATCAGAGTATCGCGCAGCAAGAGAGATGTGGCAACAAAGGATAACTCAAACGGTGAATCACCGCTTTCGGACACGTGATGACGTCACGATTTACTTGCTACGCTATTTCCGCTTGGAAAAAGGGGCGTTTGCACCACGGAGTCCTAAATTTGATGCGTATTACACACTTAATCAGACTCATGCACTGATTAATGAATTAGCGCATTCCAAGCATCACTTAGTTTGTGTTAATGATGCTGATACAACTGATTATGCTCAAAAGAAGACCGAATTAGTCCGTGCGTTAGACGAAAAGTTTGCGCAACACTCAGATTTTGAAAGGTAATTTGCATAATGGGAGAGAAAACAACTGGTCGTTGGAGAAAGGCGTTCGTTAATTCAACAGTCTTAACACTATTACAAGTACTGACAATTATTTTGCGGTTTGTCAATCAGACCTTCTTCATTCAAATATTGGGGAAGGAGTTTTTGGGCTTAAATGGCCTGTTCACCAATTTACTGACTTATCTGTCATTTGCAGAGCTTGGTGTTGGGACTTCGATTGTCTTTTCGTTATATAAACCAATTTATGATAGGAATTATAAAAAAATATCTGCACTGATGAATTTCATCAAGCGAGCATATACTGGTATCGGGCTGGTTATTTTAGTACTTGGAGTTGGGTTGATTCCGTTATTTCCATATATCATTAAAAACTATGGTGATATTGAACATATTCCAATTTATTTTTTGCTATATCTAAGTAATTCGGTCGTGAGTTATTTCTTTACGTATAAACGGTCGATTTTGATTGCGGATCAAAAAGAATACAAAAGTTCCATGAATACGTTCAAGTACACCTTATTGCAGACCATACTACAAATTGTTGTCTTGTACTTCTTTAAGGCATATTCACTTTATTTGATTGTCGCAACCATTTGTACGCTAATTTCCAACTTGTCTATTTCGGCATTGGTGAATCGTGAGTATCCTTATCTCAAAGAAAATACCAAATTACGATTAAGCCGATTTGATATCAGGCAGATTCGAAGTAACATCATTGGAATGGTCGGGTCACGGATTGGCAGCATTGTAGTACGCTCTACCGATAATTTACTACTATCGGCATTTATGGGGCTGGCTATCGTCGGTATCTATTCAAATTATTTATTAATCGTGACCAGTGTTAGTACGATCTTATCAAAGCTGGTCAGCTCGGTAACAGCAAGTATCGGTAATCTTATTGCTGAAAAGGATGCAACGAAAAGTCTTTTTATATACAAGACTCATTTCTATATTAATTTAGTTATGACGACAATTACCGCAGCTTGTTTGTTAGTTGCTTTAAATCCATTTGTGCATGCTTGGGCCGGCAAAAATTACGTGTTGACTAGCAGTACCGTGATTGTGATTGTCTTAAATTATTTCATCGATCAGTTGCGGCAGTCCTCGATTGTATTTGTATCCGCATACGGTTTATTTGTGCCAAACGGTAAGAAGTCGGTCATTGAGGCACTGGTTAACTTTATCTTATCACTCACCTTACTAACAGTCTTTCATCTGGGTATAAAGGGTGTTCTGATTGGAACGATTTTGACGAACCTTCTTGTCAACTCTTGGTTTGAACCATTACTCATCTTTCAGAAAGGATTTGCGCTTAAAGGTAAGTTTAAAAGCTTTTATTTAAAAACCTATTTTGGTAACTTGCTCTCAATGGGAATCTTAATTGCTTTATTGGCCTGGTTGGTTTTCTGGATTGATACGTATTTGAACTGGCCAGCATTGGCGATTGCAATCATTAACGTTGTTTTGATTGCGTTGTTTTTGATAGTGATCATCATCGGAATTTATCATCATCAAGAGAATTTTGTTTATATCAAGAACACGTTACTTAAGAAGATATTAAAGTAAAACAAGGGCGGAGAATATTTCAATGAAAAAGCAAAGAAGTTCGAATATTGAATTGTTGAGAATTGTCGCCATGTTCTTGATTGTTTTACATCACGCAATTGTTCATGGTGGGCTTGATAAGGCGACGATAGATTTTTACACAATTCCACATTTTTTAGCACATGGCGTCACAATTTTTTTATTGCAGTCGCTAGTTGTTTTTGGGAAGATGGGCGTTGCAATCTTTGTACTAATTACGGGCTATTTCATGGTTTATTCGCAAGCTAGACTTGTGAAGGTAATTAAGATCTGGCTGGCCATTTTTATTTACTCGTTAGGGCTGTTCGTATTTGCCATAGCGATTGGTGCGCAGAACTTTTCGCTAGCTGGCCTGGTTAAGTCGATTCTACCTGTGATTTTCAGTAATTATTGGTTCATGACGAGTTATGTTGTCATGTATTTATTTATACCGGCCATCAATATTTTTCTAAATAAAGCGACGAGCGGTATGCGCCGACTTGTTATTGAGCTCCTATTTTTGACCAACGTTATTTTGCCGATTGTTTTTGCCACAATGCCTGATAATGCAGTTGCGTTGGGTGCCACTAATATTACTAGCTTTATAATGTTATATCTGATTGGTGCCGAAATGCGCTTTAGGCAGCTATTGCAGCCACGGTACCGCTTAGTCGGTCGCATCCTGTTCTGGGGGTCACTGATTGGATATATTGCCTCAGTTGCCTGTTTAGATGGGCTTGGCCTGATAACCAAGAAAACATTTTTCATCGAGCACGCGACGGTCTTGGCTGGTTCTGGTAGTAATGGTATTTTTGCATTAGGAATGGCAGTTGGCTTATTTATCCTCGTTGGAACAAAACCAATCAAAAGTCGTAAAAGCATTAATTTGGTAGCAGCATCAACGTTATCTGTATATTTAATACATGACAATCCATATATCAGACCATGGCTATGGCACACAGTATTTGGGCTAGGAACGGTTTTTAAGACAGTCTGGTGGTTGAGTATCGTGAGACTAATCGTTGTGACCGTGATTGTCTACGTGGTCGCAACACTAATTGATATGGCAAGACAAGGGCTATTTAATCGAATAGAGAATCGGGTTTGTTCATGGGCAGCCACTCGGATTAATGTGACGAATCGTTGGCTTGAGGGCAAGGCAAGCTTGGTAATCGCGAAGCTCACCAGGTGATTGGTTGTTAGGTTAGTAGAGGCACAGCCAAATGGAATCACTTTTGGACCAGCCTAGTAAAGCGATTATTGATGGCGGTTATTTTGCTATTGTAGCTTCTGATAAACTGACTTGGACGTGAATAAGTTGTTACGACATTATTTTGGATCAGCACAGAACTAATCGAGCCGTTTCGATAGCGCGTGTTAAAAAGAATCATTTGGTAGTGGGGCTTGATATTTGTAAAATGATTGCCAATAATCTTGATGTCATACATGTGGTAGTTAAAGAGTGGATTATGGATTCGAATGTAATTAGCTGGCGTAGTTGCATGAATTGCGAGAAAGTGATTGTTCGCAATCGTTAGCCGATTGACGCCACGAAAGTTAATGGTGCCCGTATCGATGTCGGTTTGAGGTCGGGCGTCAACAACTTCATTATTAGTAAAGTAGATGTCATGAATAATCCCGGCTTTTCCGTTGTTGTAGGTGACATGTTCACCGATTGGATTTGGAGCATAGTAGCGAATTTTTTGATGATTCATAATTGGCAAAAAGCGGCTGTGCTGAACGTAAATGTTATACGAAGGCAGGTTATCATAATTGTCGCCAGCAAGTGGATAAGACATCGCTACTAGATTAGAGTAGTCAACTTGGATGGCTTCCTTAAACTGATCTTGCGGACTACTATTGAATCCCCAAAAGCTTGAATGGTCAACCAGAATGTCTCGACTACCATCAATATCAAGAAAATGGCCATTTGGCTTTTCACAATTATAAAAGGTACTATCGAGAAACTTCACTTGTTGTGCGTGATGTAAACTTTGCGTAAATGAGCTTTGTCCCTGGTCATCACTTCCGATAAATATTGCGTTGTCCCACACGATGTTTTTAATCCCACCATTATAGCCTGCGTGAGGGCTGGGATAGACGAAATACAGAGCGCCTTGATTGATTTTGAAGCTGGCACCCTTTGCAAAATTAAACTTTAAATTAGACCGTAGTTTAATGGCGCCAGGCCTAAAACGATATTGGCCAGTGGGGATGTTAATGGTAGTTGTCCCAACGTGTGGTGTACTGATAATCTTTTGTAAGACTGAATTGTTGTCCTTGTTGGAAGGCAGTAGTCCCTCAGCGTGTGCGTCAACAAGGGTATCAGCAGCAATTCGTTGAGCGCTTATCGGTGTTAAAGTAATCAAAATTATTGGACAACTGACAAGTAGACTGAAGCGAACTAATTTGGGATTAATCATTGTTTTCAGCTCCTAACATTTAGTTGAATGAGTGTTAGCCACGACAATTGACAGAAGTCATTGTGCTGAGTGTAGATGACACCGACTTTTTTCTCAAGTATATCGGGGTGGTATTGACAAAAGTAAGTTGAATCTTGTCAGAATGATGATTAATTTTATTGTCGTATCAACTGCTCAGGCTAATAAATAGGTAATGTTTCTACTGAATACAGTCATATTGGAGGGGTACTAATGGTGTCAAATAGTAATAATGATAAAACGATGTTTGCCATGCGAATTGATAAGGCAGAAAAGGAGCAACTCAAACTGTTGTATAAGGACATGGGACTTGATCTCTCAACAGCGGTCAATCTATTTTTCAAACAGAGCCTATTGGAAAATGGGTTACCATTTCGTCCAACACGGACAGCAGATAGTAATGCTGAAAGAAAGTAGATTTGGCGGAGAATAAGCATTATTTATTAGGAATAATAGCTTATGTGTGCATAGTAAGATGGGGTTGTCTTTGAAACTCTAAATTTGAAGATAATGTCTGAATAGTCACGTGACTTTTTAGCCATAACCGCTCAATCACCCCATGAACCCGAATAAATATTGGTCAATATCCAGTTATATCCAAACAGAATCAGAAAAATTAATTAAAATAGTAACTGACCAGGTAATGATTTGTCAAATGCAATTCAATCCGTACCAACTCATCAGCCACGTGCCAATCTGCCGTGGCTTTTTTTGCGCTCACCAGCTCAAAAACGCATTAATATCATTCCACAGATTATTTAATACAGAATATTAATTCACCAAACTTAAAAATTTAAGTGCTTGTCTTGGTGTTTCGCTTCTAGCTATAATGCACACTAGAGCAGTGTGAGGTATCACTGTGATTTTGGGAACGGCAGCGGACTGATTTAGTTCGCGACTGCCAGTATAGAACGCACTTTGGGGGAAGCTTATGGCTAAAATAGCATGTGTGATTGTCACTTACAATCGAAAACAACTTTTGGGGGAAGCGTTGGAGAGTGCCCTGAACCAAGAAGCGGCACCGGAGACCATCTTCGTGATTGATAATGCATCGACGGACGGGACTGAGGGCTATATTAATCAGCGCTTTGACTTCGATAATCAACGGCTACACTATGTCCGCTGTGCACAAAACTTGGGTGGCTCAGCGGGATTTGCGACTGGAATGCGGCTGGCGTTGCAGACCGACTGTGATTGGATCTCGATTTCAGATGACGACGCGCTGTTTGAGCCGGGGTATTTCAAGGCCATGCGGGCGGGTATCGCTGACCATCCGCAACAACAAGTCTTTTCCGGCTCAGTCCTACTACCGGACGGCACGCACGACATGATGCATCGCGAGTTGATTACGAATCCGGCGACATTGACAGTCAAACCAGTCAGTGAAGCCACTTACGCGCAAGATTTTATGTATGACATTTTCTCATTTGTCGGGGTCCTAATGAGTCGGCAGGTGGTCGAAGACATTGGCTTGCCTGAGCAGGATTATTTTATTCGGTTTGATGATTTTGAATACGCGGTCCGCGCGTTGAAGTACGGCCGGTTCATGAATCTTAGTGCGGCCAAAGTCTTACACAAAACGACTCACACGCGCGCCTCGATTGCGCCGTGGAAAGAGTATTATGTGATGCGCAACCGCATTGCGTTATTACTGAAGCATCGCGGTGCTAATCGCGTGACGCGCTGGTATTGTCGCCGCTTTTTGGCACGTAAATTACTGGCGATTCTACTCTTCCGGAATCGCTGGGGCCAGGCGCGGCCACTTATCAAAGCCTACGTGACGGGCTATCGAGATGGTTGGCACGCACGATTGGGGCGCCAACTCGCATTTCTACCATCGTGATGACGGCACAATTAGAAGACAGACCAAAGCAGGTCAACGAAACGATTTAGGAGTGGACGAACATGCAATATGGGGCAGTTGTGGTAACCTTTAACCGCAAAAAATTGTTACTTGAATCAATTACGGCGCTGATGAATCAGACGGTGCCGCCGACCAAGATCATCATCATTGATAATCATTCGACCGATGGGACGCGTGCGGCGCTGGAACATCAGGGTATCTTGACGAATTCGCAGGTCGACTATCGCTATTTGGAACAAAATATCGGTGGTGCCGGCGGGTTTGCGCGGGGCATGCAGATTGCTCAGGCCGACCCGAACCTTGACTGGGTCTCGTTATCTGATGACGATGCCATTTTTGAAGCGGACTATTTTGAAAAATTAATCGCGTATCATTCGACCCATCCGAACCGCCAAATCCTGACGGGGAGCGTGTACGTGGAAGATGGTCGCCTGCAAGTGGATCAACGCAATCGCTTCACAAGTTGGAGTACTTTTCGGACGCAGGCGGTGCCTGAAGCGGCATACACGGGTAACTTTGAGTTTGACCAATACACTTTCTGCGGCGTCTTCATGAGCCTGGCGATCGTTAAGCAAGTCGGTGTGGCCGATGCGGGCTTCTTCATTTGGTGGGATGACTGTGAATACGCGGTCCGGACGGCCAAGTTGTCCAAACCAGTCAACGTGAGTGCGGCCAAGTTGATTCACAAGACCTATTTACCGTCGCTGGACCTAAAGACTAGCTTCATTCCAGATTGGCGACTCTACTACGGCCTACGCAACCGGTTCATCACCATCAAACGCTGGCGGGCCAATCCAGTGGTTAGTCTGGCCTGGCTGAGCTATTTCTATGCACGCTTGCTATTCAAGCTATGTGGGCCATTTTATCGGGGGTATCGTAAAATGGTCATCAAGGCCTATACGCAAGCGTTGCGGGACGCGGTGATTGAAAAAGAAGGCTTGAACCCTAATTTTATGCCGGGGCAGAAATTTTAAACGTCACCCGTTGACCGTCCAAGTTAGTCTGACTAATTAGGACGGTTTTTTGGACCCCACAAAATTTAATTTTCGAATTTATTTCCTAATCTCAGATGATAAATATTGTGGTTGGCGGTCTGACTGGAACAGATTATTAGTCGGTAATAGCTAAATCAGATGACGGGCTAGACGTGCCTCGACACAAACGCGTTTAAACGGGTAATCATAATAATATTTGTTATTTAGATAGTAAAGTTAATTTAACAAGCCCGGATATTTGATTAAAACCCGTTATATCCGTATGTTGAACGATTGTTTATCACGTAATGTTTGTTATAATTCACCAAGAACGAAGTTAATTTTTGGGGGAATTCACATGAACGAACAATACGATTATTTGGTTGTGGGGGCCGGATTATTCGGCGCCGTCTTTGCCCACGAAGCAGCCTTACGGGGCAAACGGGTCAAAGTGATCGAGAAGCGCGACCACATCGCCGGCAATATTTATACCAAGGAAGTGGCGGGAATCCAAGTTCACCAATACGGTGCACACATTTTCCATACCTCCGATCAGGAGATTTGGGATTACGTCAACCAATTTGCGACTTTTAACCGCTACACTAACAGTCCGGTCGCCAATTATAAGGGCCGGATGTACAACTTGCCATTCAACATGAATACCTTTAACGAACTCTGGGGCGTCCGGACGCCGGCTGAAGCGGCGGCTAAGATTGCCGAGCAACGGGCCGCAGCCAACTTAGGCGACCAGCAACCGCGTAACTTGGAAGAACAAGCGATCGCGTTGATTGGGACCGACATTTACGAGAAGTTGATTAAGGGCTATACCGAAAAGCAGTGGGGACAAAAGGCCACCGACTTACCCGCCTTCATCATTCGTCGGTTACCGGTCCGTTATACGTACGATAACAATTACTTTAACGACACTTATCAAGGGATTACAATCGGTGGCTATACGCAGATCGTTGAGAAGATGCTCGACCATCCTGAAATCACCGTGGAAACCAATACTGACTTTTTTGCCCATAAGGATGCCTATTTAGCAGCTTATCCCAAGATTGTCTTTACCGGGATGATTGACCAGTTCTTCGATTATCAATTAGGAGAATTAGCCTACCGCTCACTACGTTTTGAGACGGAGACGGTGCCCGTTGGTAATTATCAAGGTAATGCGGTCGTCAACTACACGGATGCGGAGACCCCGTATACCCGGATCATCGAGCATAAGCATTTTGAATTCGGCAAGGGCGATGCGGATCAGTCCGTGATTACACGGGAGTACCCGGCCAACTGGCAACGCGGGGATGAACCGTATTACCCAGTCAATAACCAGACGAACAATGCACTGTATAAGCAGTACGCGAAGTTAGCGGCGGCTGAACCACAAGTGATTTTTGGTGGTCGTCTCGGGCAATACCGGTACTATGACATGCACCAGGTGATCCACGCGGCGTTGGTGACGGTCGCGGCGGAATTTGCACCGGTAAATTAAAAGAATGTGTGATGATTGAACATGAAGAAACGGCTGGTGATAATTGGGGGTAGCCTGTCCCTGCTAGTGTTATTACTAGGCTATGCGTTTTACGCGCTCAGCATCCAGCGCGGGCAGGATACGGTGACGCGCATTTATCAAGCGGATCAAAATGGCACACCGATTATTTCGCCTAGCCCCATTTTACTGGTAGGTAAGGCGAACCACCGCAATTTATTTCAGTCCGGAATCAACGGCTACGTCTTAACGAATCGCAATCCACTAGGAACCTGGCTGCCACGGCATAATCAGACGATTCGACTCAAGTATCGCTCGGCATTGACGAATCCGGAGATTCAAAAAACGTTGCGGCAGGCGCGCTATCTACAGGCCGGAACACAAAATACCGCGACGCCCGTTTTTGAGAATCGCCAGTATCAGGGCAATCCGGCGCAGTACGGGCGGATCAGTACCAGTCACAATGGGCGGGTGTGGACGAAGCTACCAATCAGTTATCCAAATGTCCATTTGAAACAGCCCAGCGTCAGCTATCGCCAGGGCCGGCTGACGTTGTTTGACGGGTCGCTGGCGTACTGGACGACCAATTTCAAAGACTGGCATCGCCAGCGGTTGCAGGTGACGACGACACGATTTAAGCACGGTCAAGTCCAAACGGTGCTGGCACGTCGCTCGCAGTCACCACTAGTCATCATTCGCGGTACTGACCGGCAGACCAAGCGCGTGCAGCTCTATTACGGGCAACTGACGAGTCGGTTCAAAGTGACGCGCTGGCAGCAACTACGCCTAGGCAACCTACAAGCCAAGCAGGTCGTTGGCCTGAATC
Source organism: Lactiplantibacillus sp. B652 (assembly GCF_023806745.1). Classification (NCBI taxonomy): domain Bacteria; kingdom Bacillati; phylum Bacillota; class Bacilli; order Lactobacillales; family Lactobacillaceae; genus Lactiplantibacillus; species Lactiplantibacillus sp. B652. The sequence continues at coordinate 22,180 of NZ_JAMSKY010000013.1, forward strand.
TTATCAATCGCCAATTGGTCCTGTTTCGCCAGCAGGGATCGCGGCTATTGATCTATCGTGCACAGCGCCTAACGGAACCGGTCAAACGAGTCGGGGCAGTGCGACTCGAGCATGCGCGTCATCAGCGGGTCACCGCGGTGAATCTGGTCGCGGTAAGCAATCGCCATTATCAGTTGGTGTTCAGCTTAGTAACGCGTGGTCACTTACAGAAACAACCGCGTTACCGTCGCTTAAATCAGCATTTTCGTGCCACGGGGAAGCAACACTTATTAGTGACGGACTATCTCTGGACACAGTTTCAAATTAGTCAACATGGGAGTGAGTGATTCGAATGAAGGTCCAACCAAAAGAACGCTTTAAACTAGCGTGGCGGTGGTTACCGCTCGAATTACTGATTATGTTGCTCAGTATCGGCATTGGCTGGGGGCTCAATCAGTGGCTTCCCAAGCCAGTGTATCAAGCACAAGTCGACTTGAAAATCGTCCAAAAACCGCGGGCGAAGATGACTGCATCTCAGCGTCGCCGTCAACGGCGTCAAGACATTAAGCTGTTACCGCAATTCAGTGTCATGCCGCACCAAGGTATCGTGTTGACGCAGGCGAGTGCCTACGCCTACATGCATGCTGGCATCTGGCAGCCGATTCAGGAATTAAGCGAATCGGTCCAGGCGACACCCGTTGAACATCAGCCGGTGTTACGCGTGACGGCGTCGAGTAGTTCGCGGTCAGTCGCCCGTCTGAATGCGCGGGCGTTTGAGGTGGCCATCACGGATAATTTAAAGTCATTGAAGCATTACCGCATCACAACGGTCAGGCGGCGAGTTCAACGGACACCGAATGTGATTCGGGGAGCGATTTGGAAGCTGGTCCTCGTTATTGGGGGCAGTTTAGCGGTGCTCAGTCCGTATCTCGTCAAATTTGTGCAAGGTTGGGGGCGTCAAGATGAAGCGATTTAAATGGCACCGACTGGTTCAGGATTACCAGGCGGTCTATCTCATGATCTTTGCGGTCTATTTGGCTTCCGTGACGCTACAAACGACGACCTTTAATGTCATGTATCCGCACAAGCTAGGCGTTTTGGTCGAGTTAGCGACCTTAGCCGCAATGTTCGGCCTAATTGTTGGCTTTCAAGCACTGACACCGCGCCAAATCATTGGTGAAGTCAGCCTGTTGGCACTGGTGACGGTCGTGACACTGACGTCGGGGGCGCACTATTTGTTGCCGACGGTCATGCTAGTGTTAGCCGCCCGTCAAGTGTCTTTTCGTCGAATCATGAAAGTCTATCTGGCGGTCGTCGGGAGCATCTTACTCCTAGCATTCATTGCCGCCGAGATTGGCCTGATTAAAAACATTACGTTCGTGACTGACGACGGGGTGCGTCAGTCCTTTGGGGTCGTGTATACAACGGACTTCGCTGCCCACATCTTTTACATCTGCGCAGCCTACTTGTATTTGCAAGCACGGCGGTTCCGATTAGTCATGTTGATTCCGGCACTACTCGGGTTAGTCGTGATTTACCAGTTCACCAAGACGATGACCGATACGATTGCCTTAGTGGTGCTCATCAGCGGATATTTGGTCTATGTCTATCGCCGGAAGAATCAGCATTTCAAGTGGTTGCGGCCACTGCTGCGCTACAGCTTTTTAACGTTACCGATTGCAAGTGGGCTGATGATTGGTCTCTCGAATATTTTTAATTATCAAGATAAGCTACTGGCCACGCTCAATGACGCTTTGTCGACCCGCTTAGCACTGGGGCAAAATGCGCTGCTGGCTTATGGCGTCAAGTTGTTTGGGCAGTCGCCGATTCCAATCAATGGCTGGGGTGGCGACCGAGTCAACACGTTTACGAACGGCGTTGGCCTGACCACGTACTTTTTCATTGATTCTTCTTTTCTGAATATGCTGATTTCATACGGCTTATTGTTCACAGTCGTCGTAATTGCTGGAATCACCTGGTTTTTGTATCAGCGCACACAGCAAAACGATTATTTGCTACCGGTCATCATGATGGCCATCGCAATCAGTAGCATGTTTGATCAACATTTTCTGGAAGTCACGTATAACAGCTTCATCCTGATGCTGTTTGCGGAGCTGCCAAGTTATCATACGACGGTTGGCGCGGCCTTTGACCAACCAATCGTTAGTCCAAGGGGGGCACTGACGGATGAATCATAAACAAGCCTATCGGGTTCAACGCATCATTGTCATCGTGGCCCTGTTACTGATTCTGTTTGGGGACACCAATATGAACGGCGTCTTCAGCTTTAGCCATCAACCGCAACAAATCTGGTTCTATCCGCAACTCGTCGTGGCTTTAGCGACCGCTGCCGGGCCCAACTTGTTACTGATGGCACTCGGGGCCGCCCAGTTACGTCGACCGGCATTAGCCATTAGTCAGTTGCTTCGGCAGATTCTCTGGTTGATGGGCGGGATTGCGCTGTTCTCATTGTTCTTCTATCTGGAAGATTTATTGGGACAATCCCAGGGCCTAGCTAATTTTAATCTGGCGGGGTTCTTTACGGCTCTCGCCCAGGCGCCAGTGGGCTTCTATGATATTTTATACGAATTGTTGGGCTTCTTCGTGACGTTGCCATTACTACGCGTGATTGCGCACCATGCCAGTATCACGATTCAGCGCTACCTGTTTTGGGCAGAACTTGTCTTCATTGGTATGGTACCGATCGTGGTCTTCTTCACGGGACTTACGACCATCAATATTGACCCACCATTAGCGATTACAGCGGGGTGCTTCTTCGCTTTGATGGGTTATTGGCTCAGTCAGGCTGACCTATTGACACGCATCACGCGTGAACAGTTGTTAGTCGCGTGGCTACTGACTGTGGCTTGTTACGCAGTGATGGTTTCGGTCACGATGTATCAGGTCAATCTGGAGCATAATTTCGACCTCATCAGCAGTCAACCTTTTGCCCAGACTTTTCAAGCCATTCCGTGCCTGACGCTCTGGGTAACCGTTGCGACGTGGGTCATGAACCGCACGACTTTGAAACAGCCGCGGCGGCACAACTTTGTCCAAACAGCCTACGGAACCTTATTGGTCGCTGGCCTGTTGATTGAGCCATTTACAGGCATCAACCGCGTGTTGACCCCAATAATCGGGGCTTGGTGGGCGGCCTGGTTATGGACACTAGCAGTCGGTCTCGTGAGTGTCGAAGTTGTGTGGTTACTCCGACACTGGCGGTGGGCCCGTCAGTTACTTCCGGATTTGTTCGGCGGAGCCGAGCTGAGCGGGGGATTGGCGGATGGCTAAACGAATTGAGTGGATTGATATTGCAAAGGGGATCGCAATTTTAGCCGTAGTCGTTGGACATACTTTGGGGCCGTATAACGGTCAGTTCTTTGGTAGCTTGATTTTCGCCTTTCACATGCCGATTTTTTTCATGTTGAGTGGCTACCTGTATCATCCACGCCCGCCTATTCAAGAGTGTCGGCGTGGGGCGGTCAATTTGTTGTTACCGTACGTCGCGACGGCGGTGTTAGTCCTCGTCGTGAGTGCCGTGGCGCGCTGGTTGCCGCATAATCCCGTTCTGCTGGCATATTTTCCAAGCTGGCAAACGGGGTTGTTAGCCGCTGTCTATGGTGCGGGCTCACCGGTCTTTAATCCGTGGCACTGGCAGGTGCAACCGATTGGCGCGGTATGGTTCTTACTGAGTATGTTCATTGCCATTCAGTTGTTCAACGGCTGGATGACGCTGACGGCACGGTATGCGCAACGGACTCGCCAAGATTTGGCTCGTGGCGTCATCGTGATTGCGCTCGCCATCAGTGGTGGTGTTTTAGGCCAAATCGCGTACTTGCCATGGGCGTTTAACGCGGCCTTGTTGGCACAAGCTTTTTTGTACGCCGGATACCTGGTGCGGCAAACGAATCTGTTACAGCGGATGCCGTCACCCTGGTATCTCTTGTTGACGTTCATGTGGCTGTTAAGTGCCTTTCAAGGTTATTTTGCGCTGACGGTTCCCGTGTCGCCGAACTTGCTGATTAGTGTGATGGGTGGTGTTGCAGGGAGTCTATGCGTGATTCGCTTCAGTGAATGGCTGTCCCAACACGCGGCAAGAAGCGTCGTTCAGGGCCTAAAACGGTACGGCCAATTATCATTAGTCGTGTTATGTTTTCATCTGATCGACTTGGATGTGATTGGACTAGCGGGCTGGGTCAACGGTCTCGTATTGCCGCACGGCGGGCCACTGGTTGCAACCGTCGTCACGATTGGTTATCGGATTGCGTTTGTGACACTTGCGATGTGGGCAATCCCACATTTACCAGTGCTGCGCGTATGTTTCTTGCCCAGACAGTACTCGTTTAAGCGGCTGCGACGCGGTGAAAAACAATATGTACAACTCAGTGAACCAAGAGATGATAAAGTGAATTAACAGTCGTTTGTAAATACTTGCATTTTTAAACGGTCGCGACACGAGTGTAGAAACTCGTCGCGATTTCTGACCAGAGGGGGACTGGCAAATGAAAGTACAAATTTATGTTGCGGCACATAAGCCGTATCAAATGCCACAAGATTCAACGTATCGACCGATCTTTGTCGGGGCGGCGCTCAATGGGGTGACACCGCAGCATTATCAACCGGACAATGTCGGCGATAATATTTCGGCCAGCAATCCAAATTTTAATGAATTAACTGCGATGTATTGGATCTGGAAGAATTGTCATGCGGACATCAAGGGCTTAAATCAATATCGGCGTTACTTAGCAGAAGCACCGAAACGCAAGCTGGCAGGGATTCTGTCAATGGACGAGATTGAAGGCTTGCTTGAGCAATATGATGTCATTGTGCCGAAAAAACGCCACTATTATATCGAGTCGAATTATTCGCATTACATCCACGCGCACCATCAGGAACCGTTAGATGTGATGCGGACGGTCATCCACGACCAACACCCCGACTTCTTAGCAGATTTTGACCGCTTGATGCATCAGACGTCCGCGCATATGTTTAACATGATGATTATGCCTGGTCCTAAATTTGACGCCTACGCCGAGTGGGTCTTCGATATCCTATTTGAAGTTCGAAACCGAATCGATATTTCAGACTACGATGTTCAGGAAGCCCGCGTCTTTGGTTATCTATCCGAGCTATTGTTAGACGTCTGGATCAACCATCAACACCTCAGTTACGTGGAAGTACCGGTAATGTACATGGAAAAACAACAGTTGCCGGCGAAAGCCTACAATTTATTGAAACGTAAATTCTTCCCGCAAGCGGCTAAACGGACCCATTTTTAAGGGGTGTTAGCCTTGAAATTTAGCTGAATGATATTAGGGATGCAAAATAAAACGTTCGATAAGCAAGTCATGTCAGACTTGCTTATCGAACGTTTTTTGTTAGCAGTAATTAGAATAACTGGTGGTGGGACACCTGCATTAGTGACGGTATTGGACCAGTCAGTACACGTCGGTCAATGTACGCGGCTCCGAAGCTTAGCGGCGTTAGCGAGTACGGGTGGTTGTAGAATTAAAATCAGCCCGCCATAGATGAGGGCGCCGACGCCAATTTGCATCGCGAGATTCAAGTAGGAAGCAGCCATGGTGATGTTTAAGCCGTAGACGACCGCAAACATGATGGCACCGGCTAATGCGTATTTAAGCGCGCCGGTGAACAGATTACGCGTCTTGAGACTGTGACGAGTCACGATCAATTGATAGCCAGTCACGCAAACTTCTGAGATCAACGTTGCCAGCATGGCCCCGGCGACGCCCCACAGCCAGATAAGCGGAATGTTACAAGCCATATTGACCAGCGCACCGACTGTCACTGAAATGGTGTACGTCTTGGTTTGCTTGGTCGGCAGTAAGAACTGTTGGCCGAGCACGTTGCTCATGCCGATTAAAATGATAACGGGCGCTTCAATCATGAGCAACTGGTCGACCGCTGAAAAAGCGCGCCCAAAAAATAGCGGCGCAAGCGTGGTGGCGACCGCCGCGACCCCCAGTGCCATTGGAATTGCAATCGCCAGCACAAAGTCGAACGACATGTATAGGTATTGGCGCACCCGTTCAAGCTGTTGCTTCATGAACAGGTTAGCAATGTGCGGTAGCATTACCGTTCCCGTGGCGGTGACAAGGGCCAGCACTAGTTTGATCAGCTTATCTGAGTAGTCATAAAAGCCCGCCGCAGTCAACGAATCCATCTGCCAGAGCATCGTCTTATTCAACGCCAAGTAGACGGTCGTCGCAATCTGCGGAATAAATAGGGCGATTGATGGTCGTAGGTGTCGGAAAAGTCGCAAGTGATGCCAGTCAGGCTTTGCGACACTGTGGCGCAGATACGGCCACAACGTGAGGTTCCCCAGCACTTGGGAGCCAGCCAAGATTAAAATGTAGATGCCAGTATCTTGCGCGGTCTTGACGAAGGTGAAAATCGCAATGATTGAAGCAACTTTCACAAGCATATTCCGCAAGACGGTCTTCTTAAAATCCTCAAGTCCCATGAAGTACCAAGAGATGTCGACAGCGCCCGCAATAATATAAAATGATTGATAGAAAAAATAAATCTTCAATTGATGCTCAAACATGAGAAACACTAAAAAAGCGAGATAAGCGCAGCTAATAGTCACCAACTGTAATATTTCAATCTCCCAAAAAGTTTGTGAGCGTTGCGCGCGATCGTCGCGAATAAACGCAATTTCCCGATTCCCATAGATGGTGATGCCAACTGTCCCAAATAAGAGGAAGTAGGTGATGATCGAATTGGTCGTCGCGTTGATGCCGACTCCGGTAGGACCTAAGACCCGTGAGATATACGGGACGGTCAGTAAGGGGGTCAGCAAAATTAAGAGGTTATACCCCGCTGTGTAAAAGTAATTCCTTATGATTCGCATGAGCGGCTCCTTGATGCAATTAAGCAGTTTGATGCTGAATTCCTCAACATTCAACTCATTGTATCATAGCCTATTAGCCGGTTGATAGTGGTTTTAACCGGCTAAGGTTGGTTATTAACAAACTTATTATTTGATAAAATCATCGATATTATTAACGGTGATTTCAAACTAAATCGTTTATTAATATCGATTATTACTGGTGGATAATTTAGCTGAATCTGTCCGAGACCTCGCACGCCACCTTTGCAAGACAAGTGGGTCCAAAATCTGCCCTGACTAATCAATCGTATCCGGCAGCTATTTTCGGTCGTCTGATGTGACGGTGCACACAGAAAAGGGGGAGCAGTGAATAGCAGACTGGATTGATTTATGCTGCACAGATTATTTCTAAGTGGTTCATGTGTCGTCCACACAAAAAAACGTTGAACCAAAATCCCCCTGAATTTGGTTCAACGTTTTTAGTTGTGGCTAATTTAATAAGCACCGTTTGGCTTGAACATGATAACGACTGTCTTAAATAGAATGTAGACATCGAATGACACGCTGCGTTTGGAGATGTATAGTAAGTCTAACTTGACCATTTCATCAAAGCCCACGCTGTTGCGAACGGTGGCCTGCCATAACCCGGTACAACCAGGCTTGACGGCCAGGCGCTGCTTGTCATATTCCGTATATTCAGCAACTTCTCGTGGCAGCGGTGGCCGTGGCCCAACCAAGCTCATGGAACCTTGTAAGACGTTTAGCAATTGGGGTAGTTCATCGATACTATACTTGCGGATGAACTTACCAATCCTGGTGACCCGTGGATCGTCTTGCATTTTGAACATGGCGCCATCAATTTCGTTATTTTTAAGTAATTGTTCCAACAATTCATCAGCGTTGGAAACCATCGAGCGAAATTTATACATTTTGAACGGCGTTTCACCGCGTCCTAAACGTGTTTGGGAGTAGAAAACCGAGCCCTTAGGATCTTCAAGCTTGATCGCAATGGCGATAATTAAGAAGAGTGGTGATAAGATGATGAGGCCTAAGAGGCTAGCGACAAAGTCAAACACACGTTTAACGAACCGATAACCATAGCGACGATGCTGACGCACAGCGTCAATCGTAATCGGTCTGATTTCTCGTTCCTTCAATTCCATAAGTAACACCCTATGCTTCCTTTAAATATTTTCCCCCGTAAACCACAGCCAGATTAATCTATTACTACTGTTCGGGTTGTTGCAAACTGACTATGTATAAACGATATCGATACAACCTAATGATTATAGTACAAAATGGCTATCAAGTAAATATACTTGATAAGATTAACTTTGGGGCTTCGTTTAAGTTTATTATAGCAAACATCCTAAAATAATAAACCCGTGTTTTGCATTCAGCTACGGGAGCCAAGGCGTTACATGGCTTTTTGAAATTTGGTTAACTATAATTTACCAGCATTGGCCAAAGATGCAATCGTTAGCAACTTAAAATGACGCGATAAGTGGGAAAAGTCGGCTGGCGTAAAATTAGTTAATGAACAGTGGGGTTAGGGATGTTTGGACGGGTATTAATGAAGCTAAGTCGGTTGTTTTATCTTGATGATAGTGGCTAACCGGGCACACTGGACTGAGCTAGTTACCATCTTGCTGGAAGTGCAATCACATATAATTGCAGCGATTACTTGCTTTCCGCGGTCGGTTTAGTGATCGTGAGTCATGATGTTTGCGACAACATGGTTCCGATGCTACAGTCAATTATGGCTCAATGATGAAGTCCCGTTGAATGTCGGAAAGTCACGAGCAAAGTTGGTGTTTTTCAAAGTATCGAACAGTTGCCTAGTTGGTGAGAATTGGCTGGTCATTAAGCGGAAGCATGTGCAGGACTAGCTGAAGTTATCTCGTTTCACAAGACATTGAGTGAAGGGGTACGAGGATGAAAACCGAAGTCAGAGCAATTCAAGAAGTTTACACGATTCATGGTGAGCAAATTACGGTGGTGACCAAAGCACGCTTTGACCATGCGACTGGCAAGCAAGTCTTTGATCAAGAGATTGATAATGAGGCGATTAACACTGCTTTCGATGCATACCGGAGTAAGCACATGATGATTACACCAAATCGAATTAAAGCCTTACGTCAACGGTGGAACTTAAGTCAGCACGACTTTGCGGCACTGTTCGGATGGTCAGACATGACGATTGCTACTTATGAGACTGGCGCGCTGGCATCTGAGACTAATAGTGAACGGTTGCTTGCCTTAGAAGCAACCCCTGAGTTGGCGCAGTCGCTTTATGAGTCCTCCAAAGACATGCTGACTGAACGCGGTAAGCAGGCTTTTCGGGGACAGACGGGAGATGCCGCTGAACGGACGCCGCAAAAATGGATTGAAAAAGGAATCAACCAACAATTTGAAGTCACAAATTACTCAGAGTATTCGGGGTTTAGTGCGTTTGATCTCAAAAAGTTTGCTAATATGGCTCTTTATTTTGTTGAGCAAGTGCCTCAGGTGACCAAGACTAAACTTAATAAGCTACTCTTCTATACTGATTTTAAGTTTTTTGCTCAAAATACAGTTTCAATAACAGGTGTACCATACGCACGTTTACCTTATGGGCCTGTACCCAATGATTATAGTCTATTATATGGTGCAATTGAAAATGCAAAGCAGCTTACAGAAGAAGTAGTGAATGATGGTGTTACCGAGAGGACTTTTTTTACGACAACTGCGAACTTTAACAGTGCACTGTTTACAGAACAAGAGTTGGCGGTGATGATGGATACTGTTCAACGGTTTGGTCACTTGAACGCGATTGAATTGTCAGAAAGATCACATCAAGAGCGTGCTTGGCAAGCTAATGATACTGGAAAGTTGATTTCATATCTATATGCTAATGACTTAACTACGCTAAAATGAACTTAATATGAAACGTCGGCCATGAGTGGATATTGAAACCATGGGCGACGTTTTTTGGTTAGTTTGTGCAGTAACAATAGCAAGGTGATGGAGCTAATGTCGATATCAAAGCAGTTTAACTTGTTACATTCCCTGATTTGTTCATGACTCGAGAAATTTATTCAGGCTTGAATATGTCCATCCAAAAGCACGTATTAAACGCGTTACATTTCCCCTAGGCTTTCCCGACCGTTCACGGTACAATTAAGGCAGAGCTCAAATTCAAGTGAAAAGGATGTCCGACATGAATGACGATTGGATCACGGTATTTCCCGCGGATTATAATAATTCATACCACTTAATTTTGAAACGTGGCACGGCCCACTTTGCGTACTATTATTTTAAAGTCGACAAGCTGGATCAGCGGGTCATCTTTTATGACGATGTCGAACGTAGCGGGATTTCAATCAAAACACAGATTACTCGCACGTTCATGCGGGCACTCGTTAAAGCCATCGATTGGCATCCGGTCGGTAACAGTATCATCATTGAAATTTATCCGGTCGAGCGGGCCGCAACTAAAGCGACGCGGCTGTCCTGTGATATTTGAGAGTGGTTTCAATCATGGACGGAATGATTGACTAAGTGTTTGCATTTTGGTATGGTTGCTATGTAGAAAATTCGTTTTCTTCAGTTGGTCAGGCAACTATAAAATCAGATATCTGTTAGACCATTTAATCTAACGTCCGCTGGGGACAGAAAATTCAGAACGTTTTTACTAGTTAACCACTAGCGTTCGCTGAGAACAGAAAAACCTGACATAGCTTGTTAATAAGTGTTTCAATAAGACAGTTTCATGGCGTATCGGGCGACCGACGCGCTTTTTTATTTTCTACTGTCAATAAAAGCCGGCCTGGAAAATCCGAAGATTTCCAGACCGGCCTTTATTGTATCTGCATACGTCACAGCTGTTTATGGGTACAACGGGAAATACGCTTAAGCCTTTGGTGCCGTGATAATTGGTGTCTCAATCGTTTCGACGTACTTAGCGGCTAATGGTTCAGCGACTAAGTTTTCGCCGTCCTTGGCGAAGAGCTTAGTGGCAGCCAGATCGGCCATCGCTTGGCTGACGACTTCCTTACTCAAGTTGTCGTTGGCGTAGTGTAATTTCAAGTGGTGAACTTTGTTGGTGCTGGTCTTAAAGCTTAAGTCTAAGGTTTTCATGGCGTTCCTCCTAAGGATGTGGGTGTATTAAGCAGCGGGTTGTGGGTCGTAGCGGTAGGCGTTTGCCAAGTTGGCGGTGGTGAATTGGTCACCCGTCAAAACTTCGATGACTTTACCAAAAGCGGCAAGTTGTTCGTCGGTCGCGTCCTGGGCGATGCCGTTAAACGTGTGCTTACGTTGTTCGTCCAGATCAGTTGTCGTTAGAACAGTCAGGGTTGCTTTTAACCAAGTTTTAGTCATGTTGTAGTTCCTCCTAGAGTTGTTGTGGTAGGCTGGCCAGCTTACATTAATACAGACGGCTGAGCAGGCCATTTTGTGCAACTTTTTGACAAACTTTTTTAAAAATGCCGTTAATTCGCGTATTCAGTGGTCATGTGAAGCTCGACATTTGCCATCGCGTCGCCGACTAACCGGGTGAAAATTGGGAGTAATACGGCCAAATCCGCGTCGGTCAAGTTGCGGCAGTTGTGCCAAGTTTGGCGGTGAAGTCGGTGCTGATGGTCGGTGGCGACCATGATGAGCTGTGTGTTCAACCAAGTGTGCATGGCGTAAAGTCCTTTCTATCCTGAAACGTGGTTTTTTATCGTGCGCGTGCCCGCCAATGATGGGAGCGTTGGTCGGTAGAAATTATCGTGCTAGAATGCTTGCGACTCACTGGCTATTGATGAAGTAACCACTGGTGATTTACTGACTGTTGCCAGCTAGCGACTAATCAACTGCCAGCTGCGACCAACTAAGGATTTGCCGGCAGTTCAATTGACACCACGATCAGCGAATCCCTCTCCATCAGGGCTCAATCCTGCTCCCCAGTGGCCTGATACAGCCGATGCGCCTTCGCCAACAGACTGGCCCGCCAGTTATAAACGGTGCGCCGACTGACGCCGTGAGTCCGCATGATATCGGCCACGGATTGTTCTTCCAAAAAGAATTCAGTCAGGTAGATGCGCTCGCCGGGACGGCATTGGCGCAATAAATCTGTGAGTAGCGCTGAAAGTTGCCAGTGGGCTTCCTGGTCACTCATTGGGTCGATTGCGACTGGTAAGGCGTGTTCCAAGTCGACTTGTGACTGGGTGCGGAGCGTCTGTTGCCGCAAATAATCGACGGTGCGCCATTTGATGCGGCGAAAGGCGAACTTACGAAAGTCCGGCAGATTGGCGGGTAATTCTGGCTCGTAATTCTGATAGGCGGCCAACCAGGTCAGGTGGGCAACTGTGACGCAATCCTCGAATTGCGGGTGGTAGCGGGTGATGTTGGCCGCTCTCAAGGCGCCATAGAGGAGACGTTGGTGTTCTGGTTCCGCGAGCAAGTCGAACGCGGCTTGATTATCTAAACGGTCTGCGTGCATGAAGTTATCCCTCGTTTGATTTGAATTCCTTGGCCAAGGTTGACTCCAGTGTAGCGAAGGCAAATACCGATTGCTGGGTGTGAAAAATGAATGAAAGATGACGATTTGCTTTCATTATTAATCTTCCAATGAGAATTCCATCGATTACGAGCATTGTACTAGGATAGATTGAGCACTATTGATATGATGGGATTAATCTAATGCCTGCAGTAGGGGTGCGTGCAGAATTATCAATATTAGAGACCAAAATCAGATTTTGAAGGGTTTGTGAGTCATGAACCAAAATAACATTGTCAGCACCACCGTGAATCCGTTCTGGTATAACGATGTTGGGTGCTGGGACACCCGGCAGCCAGAACGCTTAGTCAAATACGCTACACGTTTAGAAAGTGACAAAATCGACGTTTTACAGACATTTTATCTACTTGACATCGGGCACTTAAAATGTCCAGAGAAGGCGTTGGTTTTTGACCGTCAACGGGGTATTTTGAAGTCCAAATGGAGCACGCGCCAACTGATGATTCGCTATTCGCGTCAATTAGGTTTTTCAGGTTCCCATCTGGTCAGGGCCGTCGCTACTGATCAAGGCCTTTCACCGCATAAGTTGCCGATTATTCACGGGGAAGCGATTCTGATGCCCCAGACCTCGGCCAAACGCGGGATGGCCAATTGGTATAACGGGCTGTACCTGATCGATGCGGTGGAACGGCCACTGATGACTGAGTTAGTCTATGCGGGCGGCATCCGGTTACTCATCGATATGAGCCTGCCGATGGTCGACCGTCAATTGAAGAAAGGTCGGCAATTACAGCAGGGCGTCAGTAATTACCATCAACGACGTGCCACGCCCAATCAAGCGGCGAGTGGGTTAGATGGGACGGACGCCCAAAATCTGAACCGGTTTGCGGATACGGTCGTTGATTATTTCGGCATTCAGGCCCATCCCGAGGAAATTAGTTGTTTGACTAAGCGATTTTTAGGTACACTATAGTCAACCATTAATTGAATCGGAGGCTGGATAAGCATGACGGAGAAAGTGACGAAGATCGTCGCGCAAAAACGGGCGGGACGCTACAATATTTATCTTGATGGCAAGTATGCGTTTCCCATCAGTGAATCGGTGATGATCAAGTTTCGCGTCTTCAAGGGCATGGAAATCGATGCTGAGCTCCAAACGGCGATGATTGCCGCGGACGACGTTTCCAGAGCATACACGCGGGCGTTGGATTATTTGTCGCACCAGTTACGGACGGAAAAGGAAGTCCATGATAAGTTGCGTGACGAAGAAATCGAGGAGACCGTGATTGATGCAACGATGCAACAGTTGCGCGAACTGCGGTTGTTAAATGACCAGCAGTACGCGGATGCCTTTGTACGCACGGCCAAACGGACCAGTGATAAGGGGCCGCGGGTGATTCGCCAGAACCTACGTCAAAAAGGGGTCGGTGAACAGCTGATTGACGACGCATTAGCCGGGCAATTTAGCCCAGACGAACAAATCGACAACGCCAGTGAATTAGCCCGTAAGCTTGCCAAACGTTATCACAAACAGGCGTTTAAGACGATGCAACAAAAGGTGCGCCAAGGCATGATGACCAAGGGCTTTGACAATGACACGATTACGGCCGCGATTGCTAGCTTAGACCTTCAACCAGATGAAGATGAACAGTGGCAAGCCCTCGTCACGCAAGGCACCAAGCTCTGGCAACGGAACCGCAAATACAGCTTTCGCGAACGGGCGATGCGGACCAAACGCAGCCTGTTTCAAAAGGGCTTCATGATGGATGAAATTAACCGATTTATCGACGAACAAGTCGCGGATGAGTGAAAAGGTCGAATTACCTGCCCGCACGCCATAAAAATCTGGTATAATGTTTAATGAAATTCGATGAAAATTTACCCTCAGTTAGAAAGTTGGGTTAATATGGCGCGCGAGGCGAAAGGACCTAAGGAAGGCGACTTCATTACGATCAAAAGCTATAAGCACGACGGAAGTTTACATCGAACTTGGCGCGATACAATGGTACTCAAAACAAGCGAGAACGTCTTAATTGGTTGTAACGATCACACACTGGTCACCGAAGATGATGGCCGTCGGTGGGTGACGCGGGAACCAGCAATCGTTTATTTTCATAAGCATTATTGGTTTAATATCGTGGCGATGATTCGCGATAACGGCGTTTCATACTATTGCAACCTGGCATCACCATATGTGTTAGACAAAGAGGCTTTGAAGTACATCGACTATGATTTGGATGTCAAAGTCTTTCCGGATGGTGAACGCCGGTTGTTAGATGTTGATGAGTACGAAGAACACGGCGCCCAGTGGCACTATTCAGCCGATACTGATCGCATTTTAAAAGCAAATGTGAAGGTGTTGGTCGACTGGATCAAGCACAAAAAAGGCCCGTTTTCACAAGACTACATCGATATCTGGTATAGTCGCTATCAAGAACTATCACGTCGGCAATAGCTCTGCTGACGGTTTGTCAGCGGCGTAATTAAAATACAAGGGGAGCAGCCACGTTTCGGCGCTCCCTTTTGTTATCGATAAATACGTGATACGTATGTGGATATTCGTCATAAAGATGGTTCAATCGTGCTGGCTAGTTTACTGTTCGTCAGCCGGTGTGCACCTTAGTCCGACTTCCGGGGCCGGCTGACAATTGCTGGAACGTAAGCCGACATCGATTTGAACTCACGCAGAAACCCACTGCGCAATTTCAAATACGAGTCTTATTCTAAGCCGGAAGCACCCCACTTCCAGCTAAGAATAATTTGGCTACTGAGCATTGTCAGCCGGCCCCTCCAGTCGGGAAGCCACTCGAATGGCAGATGAACGACCACCTAACTTGGTGCAATTGATCACTGAATATTAGGTGACTGGCCCTTCATACAAAGTTTGAATCAGAATCGATGAAGATTTATTGAGCGCTTAGATACTTGTCCCATTTAGAAAATGATATGGTGGTCAGAAGATTGTTTATCAATTTTGATAGAAAATATTCATAGCTTTGGAAGATAGATTTGCTACCCGTTTAGCATTCTAGACTTTTGTATCTTGGGTGACTAGCAAGAATTCTGACATGTTCCGCGTTGCTGCTGGCTCCCGTAATTTGAACACGAGTATGATAGCTTCCGTCAGAAACAAGTCTTAAAGTAAAATGTTAAAATTACGGCCTTTGAACTTAACAGATGGCATGGTTCAATCACGACTCATGCCAAATGATTGTTTACTAAGAAACAACGACTAGTTTATCAAAAAGTTGGGGGCCATACTTTTCAGCCTTTGAATGGGATACTGGCTGGAAGGTGTTTCTGACAATGCTCAGCGATGAAATTTCACTTAGCAAGCGTCTTGTGCTTGGTTAGTGAAAGACCAGTATTTAAGACGTGGGTTGTCGGCTTAAATCTGTGTCCATCGCGTTCCAGCGTTGTCAGAAATACCTGGAAGCCGGGGTAGGACGCGGCCACAACAGCAGGTTACGCAAGTTTGCGCTGTTTCCAGCGGGTCCTCGGCTGGCTGCTTTTAAGAATTAGCACAATGCGTATCAACCAAAGGAACCGCGGCGATTCGAGCGCCAGACAGCACCAGTTAAGTCGGATGCAGTCCGAACTGACCGTCACAGTTGACAGCGGTCAGGATAATCGCGAAAATAACAAAGGACCCACCAGTTAGCCTGAGGGTCCAATGGGTGATGGCATAGGTTGACTAGTTAAGCGCCAAAGTTGACGGGCCGGCAATAACCGACAGCGTGCCACCAGGGAACGTAGATTTTTTCATTTTTGACGCCGTTATCCTGCGCGTCAATCATTTTACCGCCGCCGACGTAAATACCGACGTGTGAGATCGAGCCGGTGTTGCTACCGAAGAAGACCAAGTCGCCCTTTTGTGCGCGTTGCTTGGAGATCTTGCGATATTGCCGGTACTGCGCTTGTGCGACTCGCGGTAGGTTTGTTTGAGCCGCTTGTTTGAAGACATACTTGGTGTAGCCGGAACAATCAAACGTGTTGGGGCCGACTGCACCGTAAACGTAGCGGTGACCGAATTTGGATTTGGCGACGTTGTAAAGGTTCGTGAAGGAACGCGTGCTCTTCTTAATGGAACCCGTCTTGACCCAGCCCTTGACACGATTGTTGGCACTCGTGACGTAAGCATACTTGGCGGTGGTGCGGTTGGCGAGCCGGACTTGCCGTTGCTTGGTGACGAACCACGTTGGGTTGCCGTAGCGCTGCAGTTTACCGAGTGATTTGATTTTGGTATTGTTTGCAGGACCGCTCATTTGGTAGAGCCCACCCTGTGAATTCTTAGTCAGATAGGCTGTCTTGGTGACCGCCGTGGTCGTGATGACCCGGTTGGTAGCTTGTGCTTCGACAGCAGGGGCGTGTAACAGACCGACAGTTAGACCGACAATGGCAACGATTAATGCGATAAGACGTTGTTTCATTATGTATTTCCTCCCCGAAATCCCCGTGTCCCATTTCATTATCAAACGTTGACCCTATCATAAGCGGTGAATGTGACAAGGATGTTGCAACGTGATTGCGGTTTGTTTAAATGATTCGAACAGCTTGAATAGCTCGGCAATTCAGAGATTAGAATGTTGACAGGAGTGACCAAAATGGCTTTTTTGAAGATCGATAATGGTGAATTACTCAAAAATATTCGTCAGTTTGCAAAGAAGAACGGTTTGACTTTGGCTGAAGTGGCAACGTTGGCAGGCCTAAGTGCCAGCGCCATCTATAGTTGGAAGAAACACACACCGTCAGTGGGGACCTTGAAAGAAGTTGCCCAGGTGTTAGGAACGAGTTATACCAAATTAGTTGGTAAGGATAAAGAACCGACTGCCAAGGGCGCCAATTCTGCTGCCGTTGATTTGAAAAAAGTGGTCGAGAATAAGAAAAACCAGTTTGAATACGACGGTCAGCCAATTACAGCGGAACAGATGAAAATCATCCGCAACGTGCTCAAGTCGATGTTCAAGACCCCGCGACTTTAATTTTCGGTAAAATGCGGTCCTTTTAGGTGCAACGCCCGCTGGGATAGTGTAGAATATTGCTCAGTTACTTGAATAATTGCTCGCACTGCTTGACGCACTTCGTTGATTGGTGCACAATGGCAACAATTATGGAACGGATTGGGAGATGGGCGTATGAAAAAAGTTACTACCGCATTAGCAAAGAAAAATATCAACCAGTTGTTAACGATTGTTAATCAAGGCCACGATACCATTGAGGTGGAAAATCCCAATACCCAAGATTCAGCTGTTATGGTCAGCATGAAGGATTGGTTACAAATCGTCAGTCAATTGGCCAAGACGAATCATCACGATATGGAATTCAGTTAATGATAAAGATTGGGTGCGGTCGCCGTTAATACGGTACTGGCACTCGCAATAAAAGGTCCCGACACGAATTAGTGTTGGGACCTTTTTTGGATGCGATCATATCTGTCGTTGGTGCGAAGGCAGTTTGGTGGTTTGAAGTTGGTGCTGATTATAACTAATGTCTGGATAGGCAGAGGCGAGGTTGAAATAATGCTTCAGTAATTCGCTAAGCAGGCGCGTTCTTAAGTCCGATGATCACGATGATTAGGTTTTACATAACCACTTGAGTTATCGCAGAATCAATGTGACTGCTTAAATACGGCTACCCGCTGATGCCAGATTACAGGGTCGCTGTTTGGGCCAACTGTTGTTCGATTTGAAGCCCAATTGTATTCATGGTCGACCATTTGGCCTGGTTAGCGAACAGTACCATCGCCACCTTACCGTCCGTGGTCCCGATGTATAGACTGTACAGGCTATTGTCAGCCCCGCCAATGCGTAGGGTGCCATCCGGCCGGTAGTAAATGCCACCTGAATAGACGGGTTGTAGATGATCAGCTAATTCTTGGAAGCCCGCCGGAGTAACTACGTGGCCGTTGACTAGGCTGTTGATGAAGGTGTAAAAATCACCAACGCTAGCATACAGATTACCGCAGCCGAGTTCGCTTGAAAGCAGATTGGTCGAAATCGTGCGGGCGATGGTCACGCCATTGCTGTACGTGTACGGTTGCGGATGAACCGCATTTGCCGGGACTTGGTCGTAGATGAACGTATGCTGCAATCCCAGTGGTGCGACAATGCTTGTTTGTAAGTTATCACGATAGGACTTGCCTGTGAGCTGGTCGATGATGCCGGCGAGCAGGGTGAAGTTGGCGTTGGAATAAGACCAGTGATGCTGATTGGTGGAAGTCAAGTGACTCAACGTGAAGGCAATTGCTTGTTGGTCGTTCGTCAACGCTTGACTAGGTACCGGTTCGCCCATCTCAATCCCGGATGTATGGTCAAGTAGTTGCCGAATCGTGATGGATTGTGCGTACGGCACTTGTGGGTAAAACTTGGCTAGCGTCGTGTCCATCGTTAGTTTGCCAGCGTCGATCAACTGTTGAATCATCGCACCAGTCACTGATTTTTCCAGTGATGCCAATGGATATGCCTCGTCAGCGGTATTGGCGATATGTTGGGGCAGGTTGGCTGAACCGAATGGCAAAATGTGCACACCAGCAGGTCCGTTGTTCGTCAGTAGCAACGTGCCCATGAAATGATTAGCCGTCATCAGTTGGTTGATGGTCTGCAAGGTTTGTTGGGCCGTATACTTGGGTGCTGTTACCGGGGTGGCTGCGGATGCCGGTGTACTAGGCTTTAACGCAGCGCTACTAGACTGGCTAGTCTGTTGGGACTGACTGGAAATGCTGGAAGCTGCCTGACTGGACGTAGCACTCATCGCCGATTTAGCCGTTGACTGACTCGTGGCTGGCTGCGTTTGAGAGGCAGTGCCGCTCTGACTCGTCAATGTAGCTTGACTAGTGGCATTAGCAGCACTGGTCGTTGACTGGCTTGCAGTGGCGTGACCCGTTTTTGTGAGCGCCACTTGACTCGTCGTTGGCCGGCCACTCGTTATCGGTTCGGCCTGACTAGCGACAGCGTGCTTGACTGGCGATGAACTAGCTTGCTGCCCCGGATGAACGACGCTAATTTTATCAGATGCACCGTGCTCGCGATTCGGCAACTGAGCTGGCTTGTCCGCACTGCTAGCTTTCACGACCGTTTTCTGGGATGTGGACGTCACAATGGGAACGGCTGCTGTTGATTTCAAAGCTGAGCTAGCCTGAGATACTGCGGGAACTCGGCCTGCTTGTGGGGCGGTTGCTGGTGCACTGCTGATCCCTGTCGCGCTGGTTGGTGTGGCAACTGGATGGTTAGTGTGCACAATCGCTGTCGTTGCGTGCTTCGTCGGCGCTGTCGTGACCCGAATCCCCTGAGTGGCCGTTGAGCTCATTTGTTGACTGTTAGGTTGTGCCGCAGTGTGATTCAAACGAGGTGCCGCGATGCTTGTCTGTGATTGTGGCGTACGACTAGGTGCGGCGGTTTTGGTTGATTGCGTATGTGGTGTGACCACCTTTACCCCTGGTGCAGAAATGGTGTGCCTGAGTGCTACTGGAGTCGTGAGATGCGCGTTAGTAGGTACGTGTTGACCTGCTGAAATCCCGGTTGTAGCATGCGGTGTGAGCGTGGTCGGGTTAGAACCGGCCGGCGTCGTAAGCGAACCAGCAGGCGTAATCGGGGTCCAGGCGCGGAATCCGTCTCGACCACTGAGTTGATAATATTGCCCATGGTTGGTCCAAATGTGACTGGTGATTCGTAATCGGAGTCGTCTTAATTGTGTGGCTGTCAGTCGTTTAGAAGTGCTCAAGCGGAGATTCTTTGCCGAAATATTGGTCCAAAGTAATGAGCCAACTGGTGGGACAATCGAACCATGAATGGCGCGTTGTCGGATAATAAACAACTTCGGCTGAATACGAGCTGTCACAACTGGTCGCACGACCTGACGACGAACCCAACCTGTGGTACGCCCGCTGACAATGTGGAAATAAGTGCCACCAAAGCCAACGACGGGGTGTTCGAGTTTAAACGTGACGGTGCTCGTAAGGTGGGTGTGGTGGCCGCGTCGTAATTGCCGGCGACTGGTCGGAAGTTGCGGGTACAGTGTGATCGTTTGATAACGACGGATTTGTCCATATAGCGGGCGAGCCCTTTCACTGGCGATACTAGTGAAGCCAACTGAACTTAAACTAATTAGCGTGAGCATGGTGCTTGTAGCAATACGCGTCTTAAGTGTCAAAGTGAAGTCCTCCTGATTACGATTAGATGTGTCAAAGCTGTCCACTAATATAGGCCGTGAATTCCTGCTTTGCACGTCTTTTCGTCGGGATGTTATATTTCCTAACTGTAATCAGTTATCCGCGATTGTTTTTTAAATGAACGTTGATGGTTACAAAAACCATCCCACACAAAAACCGGCCAACGCAGAACGCGCGTTGCCCGGTTACAAGTCAGTCAGCCACAACTAATCTCAAACGAACTAGTTGTCTTGACTTTCAGCGTATTTAGTTTTGATGTAATCGGCGGAGACTTGAAGTTTTTGCAGTTCTTCGTCTGTCAAATCAAGTTGGACTTGTTCGACCACGCCGTCACGGCCAACCACGGCTGGATATGACAAGTAGACGCCGTATTCTTCGCGGAAGTTGGAGACGGGGAGTTCGGTTAAGGCGTCGTTTAAGACGGTGTTCGCTAACCGCACCGCTGCCGTGGCAACGCCGTAGCTGGTGTATTTCTTACCGTGGAAGACCTTGAAGCCGCCTTCACGTGATTCGGCATCGAGTTGATCCAAATCAAGGCCGCGTTTGGCTGCTAATTCGGTGATTGGGTGACCGAGGACCCGGACCGTCGACCAAGCAGTGAATTGGGAATTACCGTGTTCGCCGAGATTGTAGCCATCAACTGAACGGGAATCTAAGTTGAGCGCATGACCCACGGCGCGTTTCATCCGTGCGGAGTCGAGTAACGTGCCCGTTCCGATGACATGGTTTTTTGGCAAACCCGTCACTGCTTGGTAGATCGACGTAATCACGTCCACGGGGTTGGTGATGACGACCATGATGCCGTGGAACCCACTGGCCTTGATTTTTGTCGCAACATCCTTGACCTGGGTGCTCGTGAACGGCAATTCCAGAAAACGGTCGTTGGTTGGGGAGTCCTGTAGCTTGATGTTCCCGATGGCAGAGATGATGACGTCGGTGTCGACCAGGCTACTGTAATCGTTGACGATGATATTGGTATGGTAAGGCAAGTTAGGCATGGCGTCTTGGAAATCAAGGGCGTCTGATTCAACCTTGCTGGTATTGGTATCAATAAGAACTAAGTCGTCGGCAAAGCCATTGGCGACGATGTAGTGTGCGGCGGTGGAGCCAACGTGGCCCATCCCGATAATAGCGATTTTACGTGACATAATTAAACGCTCCTTTAACAGTTTGTCGTTCATTAATTAAATTACCATTATTCTCATCGATTTTAAATAGATTTTGTGAGAAATTTCGAAATCATATTACTGTGAACTAAAATAGGGTATAATTGACGCATTAATGCTGCATTAATAATTGCACCAAGAAGGGGAGGAGCGCGAGTGTTTAAGCGCCTAAAGGAGTCGTCCTTATTATTCTGGTCACTCGAAATTTTAATCGTTGCGACCTTGATCTGGGTCTGCACCAATATTGGCTTTCTATTTCAACCAATCGGCACGTTTTTGAGTGTCGTCTTCATGCCAATCGTGATTTCCGGATTTCTGTTTTACATGCTAAATCCGTTGGTCAAGTTGCTGACCAAGATCCATTATAAGAAGTTTCACATTTCACGGACCGGGGCCGTGGCAATTGTGTTTGTGCTATTATTCGGAATTCTAGCTTGGGGTGCCGTTTCCCTGTTACCACGACTGGTGACACAGGTTACGCAACTGATTTATAACTTACCAAGCATTGCGACTGAGATGCAAAAAGTCGCCACCAAGATGATCAGTAACAGTTCGGTCTTGCAAAAAATCGACATTACCTCATATACCAAGCAGTTTAATGGTGAAATTAGTAAGTATGCTCAGAACTTCCTGTCCTCGTTGTCAAGCAGTGTTGTCACCGTCATTTCGACGATTACTAGTGTGACCATCATGGCCATCACGATTCCCGTCGTGCTGTTTTACATGTTGAAGGACAGCGAGAAGTTTATTCCGGCCATCAGTCGGTTTTTACCGAAGAAGCAGCGTCCGGAAGTCATTGGCTTGTTGCAAAAAATGGGTGATACGATTTCCAGTTATATCAGTGGTCAGGTCATCGAGTGCTTATTCGTTGGGACCTTCACCGCGATTGGTTATATCCTGATCTCACAACCCTATGGCTTATTGCTGGGCGTGATTGCTGGGTTGACCAATATTATTCCGTACGTTGGACCGTACATCGGAATCGCGCCATCACTGATTGTGGCCTTCACGCAATCACCAATGCAAGTCGTTTACGTCATCATTGTCGTGGTCATCGTGCAACAAGTTGACGGTAATCTGATTTATCCGAACATCATTGGGCGGACGTTGAAGATTCATCCGTTGACGATTATTATTCTTTTGTTAGCGGCCGGCAACATCGCTGGGATCCTTGGGATGATTCTGGCAATTCCGTTCTACGCGGTAGTTCGGACGGTGGTCATTTACTTGTACAACATTGTGGAACTGCGCAATGAGGAGCATCTCCGCAAACAAACGACTGTCTACCAGCCGCAACCGGCCAAGGCGACGCAAGCCAGCACCCCAGCTAATAAAAAGTCATCCAAGTCCTCGAAGTAAGGCGTGAATGTGGCAGGCAATGAGCTGGATTGAAGCGATTTAATCTCGAAACGTAGCGTCATATATTCAGAGATATCCAATGAGCCCAATTGAAACGGTGCGGCTTTGAAACGTGGGCGCCATGTTCACTGGCATCCAGTGACGATTTTCCATCAATGCTTGGAAGTGGCACTGTGAGACTAGGCGAGTGACCAGTAGTTGCGTTGATTAAATCGGGTCTCAATATCACCCGTTTCATGAGTATCACAAAAAAATCAGGTTCCCGAGCAAGGTCTCAGGAACCTGATTTTTTAGGATGACCGGTATTGCACCCACAGTGAGCCAATGCCCAGTCAGATTCAGTGGATGAGGTGAGTGGCCACGCCATTGTTAAAGCATCACGCACCAAACACCACCCACATTCAATGTCAGAAAATTAATGGAACACCGCGTTGAGTGCCAGCACACCACCGAGCCCGCAGACCGCGATGATCGTTTCTAGCACGGTCCAGGTCAGTAACGTCTGTTTGACCGTCAAATCGAAGTATTCGCGGAACATCCAGAAGCCCGCATCGTTGACGTGAGAAGCAGCCACACTCCCGGCACCAATCGCAATCACCATCAGCGCGGGATCAATACCGGCTTGCGTCATTAATGGCGCGACTAAGCCCGCAGCGGTCAGGGCTGCAACGGTCGCAGAACCCAGTGAGACCCGCAAGATAACGGCAACAAGCCAACCTAAGATAAGTGGGGAAATGCTGCTGCCACTGAAGAGTTGGGCAACGGCTTTACCAACACCACCGTCAATTAAGATTTGTTTGAAGGCGCCACCGCCCCCGATAATCAGGAGGAGCATCGCAATCGACTTGGTCGCGTCTTCAACCGTGGCCGTGATGGCTTTATGGGACTTGTGTTGGTGAATCCCCATTGACCAGAGTGCAAATAATAGCGAAATCAACATGGCAATCCCGGGCGCCCCAATCAACCGCACGATTGAATCGATAGTTGACGGATTCTTAGGCGTGACGCCGTGGTCAACGACGAGTTCGTAGACCGTTGTGATCGTCATCAAAATGACTGGGAAGAGGGCGGTTAGGACACTGAGGCCAAAACCAGGCGCTTCGGAGACTTTGAATTTGCGTTCAGAACTACTGAGTGGCATCTTAGGCTTGCCAGCAAAGGCGTCTGGCACCATTTTCTGGGCCCAACGTGAGAACAAGGGACCCGCGATATAGACCGTTGGAATCGCAATGATGATCCCAAATAGCAGCACGTGGCCGACATTGGCGTTTAGCGTCGTGGCAATCGCCGTGGGTGCCGGATGTGGTGGCAAGAAGCCGTGGGTCACGGACAACGCCGCCCCCATTGGAATCCCAAGATACAACACTGGCACTTGCGCTTCGATGGCAATCGCAAAGACGATTGGAATCAGCAGGACGATGCCGACTTCAAAGAACAGGGCAATCCCGATGATGAAGGAAGCCACCACGATGGCAATTTGGAGCCGTTTACGACCAAAAATATCGATTAAGGTCGTCGAAATGGTATAAGCACCACCGGCGTCGGCGACTAAGCGCCCGAGCATGGCACCGAACCCAAAGACGAGGGCCAGTTCGCCCAGTTGACCACCAATCCCATTTTGAATACTGGTGGCGATCTTCGTCAGCGGCATTCCTAAGCCGATTCCCACCACGACCGCGGTGACGATCAGTGCGATGTAGGTGTTCAGCTTGAATTTAATAATGAGTAATAATAGTAAGATTATTCCAAGTGTTAGAACAACGAATGGCATGGTGTACACTTCCTAACGATTAAGAGTTGCGATTTCGTGATACAGTGGCGCGAGTTGCGCAGTCACGTGGTCGAAAACGACTTGGTGTTGGTGATACAGTTGATGATTGGCTGCGTTGGGTTGATACGTTTCCGTTGCGCCAATCATCGCGTGGATCGCGTTTAAATCATCGATGTGTCCTAGGGCTTTCAGTCCAATCACGGCAGCGGCCAGACAAGAACTTTCAAAGCTGCTTGGAATCGTGATGGGTTGGCCGAGGACATCGGTCAAAATTTGACGCCAGAGACTAGAGCGGGCAAAGCCACCCGTGGCGCGAATCGCATGGACTGGTTCGGCTGCGGCAGTCAGTTGGAGCACGGTGTTCAAATTCATGACGATGCCTTCGAGCACGGCGCGTGCAATGTCGGCCTTTGTCGTGGTCGTCGTCACACCGAGCAGTGAACCGCGCGCATCCGCGTTCCACAGTGGGGCCCGTTCGCCACTCAAATAGGGATGGAATAACAGGCCGTGCGCACCAACGGGAACGGTGGCCGCAAGCGCTGTCAACTGGTCGTAGGGGTCTTGTTGGTGGTCGCGTGCAACTTGCGATTCCGTCGCAAACAATTCATCGCGGACCCAGCGGAAGACTTGACCACCGTTATTGATGGGGCCGCCGACGATCCAGTGATGCGGGGCCACGTAGTAACAGAAGAGCCGGCCTTCAGGGTCTAAGTAAGGTTGTTTCGTCATGACCCGTACGGCGCCGGATGTCCCAATCGTGATTGCGGCCACGCCGGGTTCGTCGGCGCCAACGCCCAAGTTAGAGAGTGCGCCATCGCTAGCCCCCATGATGACTTTGGTGGCCAAACGTAACCCTAGCTCACCAGCAGCAGTCGGCGTCAAGCCGTTGATCACCGCATCCGTATCAACTAACGGTGGGAGTTGGGCCCGCGTCACTTGAGCGTAGTCGAGGGCGGCGGGTTCCCAGTCAAAGTTATACAGGTTGAAGAGGCCGGTCGCGTTGGCCATCGAATAATCCATCTGCAACTGTCCCGTCATTAAGTAGATGATGTATTCTTTGATACCGACCACGTAGCGGGCTTGGTTCAATAAGTCTGGTTGCTGGTTGGCAAACCAGTGTAACTTGACTAGTGGACTCATCGGATGAATCGGGGTCCCGGTCATCTCATAGAGTTGCTGGCCGAGTGGTTGAGCCTTTAAGGCAGCGGCATCCGCAGCGGCGCGATTGTCTGCCCAGGTAATCACACGCGTAAGCGGTTGCTTATTGGCGTCTAATAAAATCAGGCTGTGCATTGCTGAGGAGAAGGCGATTCCTTCGATCTCATCGGTGGCAATCCCGGCACTTACTTGGTGAATCGTGGCTTGAACGGCCTGCCAGATTTCTTGCGGATCTTCTTCCGCAGTCGTCACTGTATCGTGATAGAGTGGGTAGCCGACGTTTGCGCTGGCAATGACGTGGCCTTGATGGTCATATAAGACCGACTTGGTACTTGTAGTTCCTAAATCAGTTCCGATTAGGTAAGTCATGGTGCAGGTTCCTCCTATTCGTGGTCGACAGCGTGGCCGCCAAATTCGTTGCGTAATGCGGCAACAACTTTACCCGTAAAGGTATCATCCGTGGTAGACCGGTAGCGCATCATCAGTGCCATGGCAATCACCGGCGTGGCCACTTGTTGGTCGAGGGCGGTGTCTAGCGTCCAGCGACCTTCGCCGGATGAATGCATGACCCCTTTGATGTCGTCCAAGTTACCGTCTTTACTGAAAGCGTCTTGGGCGAGTTCCATGAGCCAACTGCGGATGACGGAGCCGTTGTTCCACATCTTGGCGACAGCAGCGTTGTCATAAGTGAATTGACTATGCTGTAAAACATCAAAGCCTTCACCTATTGCTGCCATCATACCATACTCAATCCCATTGTGAACCATCTTCAAGTAGTGACCGCTACCAACTGGGCCGGTGTACAAGTATCCATCGGGTGCTGCAATTGCTTGAAATAGCGGTTCGACGACTTTGAATGTCGCAGGGTCGCCACCAATCATAAAGTTACCATTGTGGCGAGCACCGGCTTGACCACCGGAAGTCCCAACATCTAAAAAGTTGATGTGTTGTGCGCCGAGTTGTTCGCCGTGGCGGATGCTATCTTGGTAGTGGGAATTGCCACCGTCTAAGACGATATCACCGGCACTCAGGCTATCGGCGAGCTGGCTGATGACACTATCCGTAGCCTTGCCAGCTGGCACCATGATCCAGATCACGCGAGGAGACGGCAGTTGTGCGACTAAATCAGCTAAGTCCGTCGCCGTCGCGATGCCTTGTTGGGCAGCTCGTTGTAAGTTATCGGGGTTAAGGTCCATCCCGACTGCAGTGTGTCCATTGTCATGCATGTTGAGTGCCAAGTTCATGCCCATTTTACCTAAACCAATCAATCCTAATTTCATCATTAAAACCCTCTTTTATATGAAAATTATTAATCACTTTTTGTATTCGCTTTCATTGTAATAAAACTATTTACAAATTTCAACCATATTTATGTAAAAAGTTTTCAACTAAATGTAAATAAAGGCAACCAGCCCTAATTTGACGGGGCTGGTTGCCACAATAAAATTTTTGTTAAATGGCGGACCAAGCTGTCGACCCGATACTTGGGAAGAGGGTGACGAGTTGTTCGCGTTGGGCGGGTGTCAGTTGATATTGAATGGCCGGTAGTAACGTGTTGATGGTGTTATCGGCTTGTTCACCCAATTCAGCCGCCGCGACTAAGCGCTGTTGGTCATCAGTCACGACCAGGTTATGTCCCTGGACGTCCCGCGTCGTCTGGCGGAACCAATCATCTTTCAAATCGCTGACGGTCACGTTGACGTCACTCGCATCGGCACTTGGAATCGTCCCAACTTGGGCGAGTCGTGGTGAGGTGAAGACGACAGATGGAATGGCTGGGTATTGAATCGCCGCGTTGGTGTCACCCGTGAATAAGTGGGTCAGGTACTGGGATTCAAAAATCGCGGTTGGCGTCAACTTGGGCTGAGACTTGGCAATCACATCACCAGAGGCGTACACACCAGCGACACTGGTTTGTAAGTGGTCGTCGACGGTGATGCCAGCCTTGTTATAGGTCACGCCGATTTTTTCGAGTCCGAGGTTAGCGGTGTTGGGTTGCCGGCCAGTCGCATCAAGGACCCAGTCAGTCGTCACTTGGTCGTCTGCACTCGTGACGGTCAGCTGGTCGCCCGTTTGCTCGATGGCGGTTGGCACCCAGTCACGCCGAATATCTAAGCCCTGGTCTTGCAATTCGGCCAATAAACGTTCAACGAATGGTTGGTGGAATTGCCGCAGCGCTTGGTCGCCGCGCATGAGGAGGGTGACCTGGCTACCAGCTGTCAGTGCCATGTTAGCAAATTCCAAGCCGATGTAGCCGGCCCCGATGACCGTAATCCGTTGTGGCAGGTCAGTCAGGTTTAGAAAGTCGTTGCTGTCATGGGCGAGTTCGGTGCCAGGAATGTCCAAACGGTGCGGATGTTGACCGGTCGCAATCACGATCTTGTCTGCGCTGTAAGTTTGATTGCCGACTTGTAACGTGTGGGCGTCCACAAATTCGCCGCGACCATGAATCAGCGTCACACCTGCTTGCTCCATCAGACCGGCAATCATGTCCGGTAAGCCTTCGATGACGGCCCGTTCGTGCTTGAAATTGGCATTCCAGTCGATTTCAGGGCCGCCAGTTAGGCCGTAGCCTTGAAAGTTCGCGACTTGGTTCTTGATTGCCACTGGTTGATCCAAAGTGATTTTGGCGTTGCAACCCCGGTTCGGGCAGGTTCCACCAATCAAATCAGTTTCGATCACACCGACTTTTTTGCCACGGGCAGCGAGCGGAATCGCACCATCAAAGGTCCCATGTCCACTACCGAGATATAACACATCAAATTGTTCTGCCATACAAAACATCCTCCTCATTGATAGACTGATAGACTGCAAAACTGAACGTTTAAAACAATTACATTGTACACAACTTAATTCATGAAACCAAACAAAAGGCCATATTATTTTTTTATTTGGCGGACTGAAACCGATTAATATCCGAATAAAACGCCTTTGTAAAGTGAATTTTCGATAAATCTCGCCTGGCACAGGGGTGGTACTGGATTTTTTGGTCAAATATCAGTAAAATATGTAAGGCTATGTTTTTTTACGGTGGAACGGTAGCACCGTGGACGTTGAATATAAAGGTAAGATGAAAGGAATTTTTAATGAATAAGACAGAATTAACCGCCGCGGTCAACACCCGGCGCACCTTTGCGATTATTTCTCACCCGGATGCCGGGAAAACGACGATTACGGAACAGATGTTGTTGTTCGGGGGCGTCGTTCGTCAAGCTGGGACCGTTAAAGCCCGGAAGAGTGGTAATTTCGCCAAGTCTGACTGGATGGAAATCGAAAAGAAGCGGGGCATCTCAGTCACTAGTTCCGTGATGCAATTCGATTATGATGGCAAGCGGATCAATATCCTGGATACCCCAGGGCATGAGGATTTCTCTGAAGATACGTACCGGACCTTGATGGCGGTGGACTCCGCTGTCATGGTGATCGACTCGGCTAAGGGGATCGAACCACAAACCAAGAAGTTGTTCCAAATTTGTAAAATGCGTGGGATTCCGATCTTCACGTTTATGAATAAATTGGACCGTGATGGCCGCGAACCACTCGACCTGTTGAACGAAGTCGAAGAAGTTTTGGGCATCGAAACGTACCCAATGAACTGGCCAATGGGGATGGGTAAGGGCCTTAAAGGCTTGTATGACCGGTACAATCACCGCGTTGAGCTGTATCATAACGAAGCGAAGGGAGAAACGTTCTTACCGTTGGACGATAACGGCGAACTCGACCCTAGCAACGAACTGACCAAGGACAGCATTTACCGCGATACCTTGGACGAAGTGGAACTCATCAATGAAGCCGGCAATGATTTTGACGAAGCTAAAGTCATGGCTGGTGATATGACACCGGTCTTCTTCGGTTCCGCGTTGACCAATTTCGGGGTCGAAACGTTCCTGAAGACTTATTTACAGTACGCGCCTAAACCAGCGGCGCACAAGACCCGTGACGATGAAGTCGTTGAACCAACCGATGATGAATTTGCGGGCTTTGTCTTCAAGATTCAAGCTAACATGAACCCCAACCACCGGGACCGTATCGCCTTTGTCCGGATCTGCTCAGGCGAATTTGACCGTGGGATGGACGTCGTCTTACAACGGACTGGCAAGAAGATGCGCCTGAACAACTCGACGCAATTCATGGCAGACACACGTGAAACGGTGGAAACGGCGGTTGCTGGCGATATCGTCGGCCTCTACGATACGGGGAACTTCCAAATCGGTGATACGATCTATGCCGGCAAGCACGCCGTTCAGTTTGAAAAGCTCCCTCAATTTACGCCAGAACTCTTCATGCGCGTCACTGCCAAAAACGTGATGAAGCAGAAGTCCTTCCACAAAGGAATCGAACAACTGGTTCAAGAAGGGGCCGTTCAGCTGTACACCTCGTACTCGACTGGCGACTACATCTTGGGTGCCGTTGGTCAACTGCAGTTTGAAGTGTTCAAGTTCCGGATGCAAAATGAATACAATTCTGAAGTCGTCATGGAACCAATGGGTAGTAAGACCGCACGCTGGATCGACCCTGACCAGCTGGATGAAAAGATGTCCAGTTCGCGGAACTTACTGGTCAAAGACCGCTCAGGCGCACCGCTATTCCTATTCGAAAACGCCTTTGCCGAACGCTGGTTTGCTGACAAGTATCCAGATGTTAAATTGACGTCCAAGCTTTAATCACAGGTCGTTTGTTTAATCGTGATTCAACTGTCGTTATTTGTTAGCTGACAGTAGGCCGTGGTAGAACTTTTAGACCATTTTGACTGTTTGACCGTTTTCGCGCGGGGTACCGTGTTTGTAAATTCTAATAATACAAAAGTAGTGGTATAGAAGTTATCCAATCGGAGCTTCTATACCACTTTTTTATTATCGAAGGTGAAGTGAGCAGTGAATTCATTTGAAACTGCCTGCATTGTACTCGTTGAGTTGTCATGAATCAGGGTTAAGGCATGCCAGGTGGGATTGTTGTTCGTCAGCTGGTGATCTCCTTATTCCGACTTCCGGGGCCGGCTGACAACGCTGGAACAGGGCGGACATCGATTTGAACTTACGCAGAAAAGCACTGCGCAATTTCAAATACGAGTCTTCTTCTAGCCCGGGAAGACCACCCGGACAAGAAGAACTTCGCCCTTGAGCATTGTCAGCCAGCCCCTACAGTCGGGAAGCCGTTCGAATGGCGGATGAACGGCCACCTATCTGGGTATAATTGACCACCGAATATTAACTGACTGGTCCTTCAAGCAAATAATTAATCAGTATCGTTAACGCTTTATGGTACTTGAGTATTATTGACTAATTTTAATGGCGATTAGCTTTGAATTCAGCCGATAAAATTACCTTCGTTTATAATTTGAGGCTTTACTAACTCAGACGATCAGAGGAAGTTCTGACAGTTTCCGTGAAGCTCCTGATTCGAAAAACTGAACCATGGGAAAGAAAGTTTAGCGATTGTTAGAAAACAATCTAACAGTTAATGTCAAATTCACTCTATCTCAAGGAACCAACGACTAATCCAACAGAAAGTTGAGTCCGCACATGTCCGCCTTTCGAATACTGTCCCCGGCAGGAAGGTGTTCTGGGCAAGGCCAAGTGGTGAAATTTCACTTAGCAAGCGCCCTTTGCTTGGTTAGTGAAAGACCAGTATTTAAGACGTGGGCTATCGGCTTAAATCTGTGTCCACCGCGTTCCGGCCATTGCCCAGAATGCCTTGAAGCCGGACTAGGAAACATCCACCACAGCAAGTTTACAGTAACTCGCACTGTTTCCAGCGGGTCTCAGCTGGTAGCACTTGACCTTAGAAAAGGGTATGCCTTAATCATCTTTAATGCCAAGGAATAACTAGCGCAGATTACGTTTTACTGTTAGGTACAGCCTCACAATGATCACGTAAAGTTACCATGTGAACCAACCGTTGCAATCAGCGGCCACACTGGACTTACGCTACAATCAGTGACAATGGATAATGGGGGCGATTGAGATGAAGCGAAGTATGCGGGGCTTATTGGGGTTATTGGTTGGATTGGGATTATGGGGAACCACGACAGCGCATGCGGCACCGAATCTGGTACGGTGGCCCGCGGTGCAACCGCTGACGGCTCGTACTTGCACGTTGCAGGAGAAGCAGACGAAATTATATCAGTTGAACCATGCCACGATGCATCTGACGGCCACCGGGACCGCTAAGCTGACGACCGGGTGGGTGCGCGTCGGCCAAGTGATGGTGACACAGAATGGTCGCTTAGTCACGTACTGGCAAGTGCGCAATGCACGTTTGCATCGCGCTGGCTGGGTCTTAGCCGATGCCGTTCATGTGCCCCGGCACCTCATCAAAGGACATCGTTACCCCGAAACGAGCGCCGATGTCGGTCAAGACGACGTTTCAACGGCGAGTTGCCATTACTACTGCGGGGACATCCCGCTATCTCTCACTAGTGGGTGCCGGTCGGTATACGCAACCGCGGGTGATTTTTCATCCGACGGCGGCCTATCTAGCCACGATGGGTGTGCAAAATAAGCCGGATACCTTGCTGCAGCAAGCCGGTTATCGCGACCACTACCACTTCAAAACGGCGTTGTATTTACCGCAACAACTGGGGACTCGTAACTTGGGTGATCCGCAGAGTGCCGCTTTTTCACTGAATAATCGCTATTTATACGTCATGTATGTCGATGACCAGCAGCCGGGGCAAGCGTCACAAGCTGGCTGGGTCGTGCGCTATGACTGGCAACGGCTGATGGCGCTGGGTACTGGCCGACCTGGCAAAATGGCGATGTTACGGGTTGCCGCTGCGCACCAGTTTGATGGCAAACTGACGGCGTTTGACCGCCAAGTGTTAGCGGCGATTGAGGTTGGGCCCGAGTTTACTGCCGGACATGCCCAGTCATTAGCGCTTAATCCGCGGACGAACGAGCTATGGTTCATTTCAAATGCCGCGCGTAACCAAAATGACACGATCACTCGTTTGAATACGCAGTCGCTTACCCCCGATGCGCGGGTAGTCTTTACGACTGGCCGCGGACATCTGGGCGATGAGTTGGCGTTTGATGAGAACGGCACCGCGTATTACTGGACGCACGCTAGCCAGTTGCGGACCAGCAAAGTCGACTTGTATCGCGGGTCGATTGCGACGACGGGTGTGCACTTCGAGGCGGCCACAGAAGGACTCGCCAATAATCCGGGCTTTTTTGCCCAATCGACGGGGTATGATGAAGCGACCGGCAAGCTTTACTTGGTGGCAGATGAAAGTATCACCTCACTGCCAGTCGCTAAGTGGGGTCGTTGGACAGCGCACCAAGTCGGCGAGGCTAATTTTGCCGGACAACGTGAATTTGAAGGGCTAGTATTCATGCATGGTGTTGATCAGGGCTTCTTGTTGACTAATCGCGGGACGGAATTGATGTGGATGGTTGTCGACAAGCAGTCTTAACGTATTGTGGGTGCTAATTTGTCATGAATCATGTCCTGGTACAATTGACCATTGAGCACTTGGGAACTGGATCATCAGGCGAGCTTTGGGTTTGCTTAATATAATTGGATAGTGTGATTAAAAATAACTAAAATGATTTAGAAGGGAAGAGACCGTTATCAAAAAAATAAGCTTTAACCCAAACTTTTTTAAGACATTGCCTTTTTGGCTAGGGATATTAACAGTAGTGGGATTGATCGGTGATCCCATTCTACATTATCATTCATCAACTGGTCCGTGGTTAGCGATAATTATTGCGATTATATTGTTTGTGGCAGCATTTATACAAAAAAATAAATAAGCGGTCCGCGTTGTGCTAGTTAGCTCTAATTTTGCTCATTGGATGAATAAGCAAACGTTGTGTCTGAAGATTAAAAAGGCAACAGTGGTGCACCCCCAAGCTTGGAATGCACCACTGTTGCCTTTTGACGTTGTCTTCAGTTCGTATGTTAAGCAAACGGTGGGTCCAATTGCGTCAAGTAACGCCCGGGCAAGTAACCTTGGTCTTGCAGGCAATACCAGACGACACCGTTATCGTCCGCTAACCGTTCGATTAAGTTGACTTGGTCACCGTGGGTAACAGTCGCTAAGTAGCGGCCGTACGGTTCAATGTACGTATGCACTTGTTTACCAGGAACAAAGCTCACAATCCCAGTTTGCCGGACCGGACGTTGATTCTGCACGCGGTAGCCAGCCGGAAGCTTGAGTAAGAGTTGGTCGCCGGTGGTCAGTTGCAGATGGGTTTCTGGAATCCACTGGTCGTCGCCAATCGCATACCAGGTCTCATGCGTCACTAAGCGCACGCGCATGTACGTTTTATAAGTGCTACCTGGCTGTAATTTAGTCAGATAGTTGGTAGTCGTTGCGCCTGGATAGGGGTAGACCGCGGTTTCGTGGTTGATTTGAATAAAACCGGTGCTGAGGTCGGTCTGTTGCCAGTTCTCATTTCGATAGAAGAACAGGACGGTCTTCGAAGTCGTCGTGTACTCTCCAGTCACGTCACCCACGGAGCGGAGTAGTTTAAACCCGGCGACGGTCGGTGCGCTGACTTCGTAAGGGGTTCCTAGTTTCCCCCGGTACATGGTCGGCCGACCAATCAGCTCGCGGCGGTCAATATCGTAGGCGTACATCCAGACGGGTTGACCAGCTTGGCGCTCGTAAGTGAGTGTGATGCTGGCCTGTGGTTTGGTGAACCAGCGCGTGAGACCGTCGATGTTAACAAGGTGGTAACCAGCAATACTGACAGCGGGCAAGTGGATTTCTTCACCAATGATTCCCGCAATCATGTCGGCTGGTTGTAGCGTATTACCGGCTTGGTCTAAATGGTGGACCAAGATCAGTGCTTCGGTTTGGTTGGTCGCCAGAGTGTCTGCGCGCTGTGCGGTGATGGCCCGGGGCGCAGCTTCTTCCGTGGACGCCGCGGTAGTTTCGGTGCTAGCTTCGGTACTATTTAATGCGTGTAGCATCCCTTTTAGCCGGTCAAGAAACGACACGTGACCACTCCTTTCATTAATAAATTAATTATCACTAGTATAACGCATTCACCAGGCTTCTGACACGCCTTAAATAAATTGTAAACTTCCATTTTTCAGAGTCGTGTATACTAAGATTGTATGACGAGGGGGCCTGAAAAATGAATTTGAAACAATTACGCTATTTCTTGGCGGTGGCTGAAGAGGGGCAGATGACGGCAGCGGCCAAACGGTTACACGTCGCTCAACCACCATTGAGTTATCAAATCAAACAACTGGAGCAAGAACTCGGGGTGACGCTATTCAACCGGCTACCTCAGGGCGTGACGGTGACGGCTGCTGGCAAACTATTGGTTGGCTATGCCCAACAACTGACGCAATTGTCAGCGACGGCCGAAAATAAAGTCCGCGCTTTGGCACATGGGATTACTGGGACCATCAATCTCGGAACCGTGTCTTCTTCGGCGGGAGTGATCCCGAATCCGGCGCTGCGCAAGTGGTTACAGCAGCATGCGGACGTCCAGTTGTCTGTGACAGAGGGCAATACTTACGAGCTACTGGATGATTTGCACAAACGCCTACTGGACGTGGCCGTGTTACGCACGCCATTCAACGGGCAGCATCTGGTGTGTCGCTACTTTCCGTCGGAGCGCATGGCGGCGGTGTTGCCCAAGCAGTACACGCAGTTTACCCATCGGCGCCAGTTACGCTTGAGTGACTTAGCACCGTTACCATTGATCAAGTATCGTCGTTTTAACGAGCTCTTTCACGTCGCTTTTTTGGAAGCGGGCTTAACGCCGCACTACTTGATGACCTGTGACGACGCGCGGACCGCGATGCATTGGGCCAGCCGCCAGTTAGGTGTTGCCCTGGTACCACGCTCACTAGCAGAAACTTATGACGGCGGGGACGTGCTGATTCGGTCGTTGGCTGATCACCGGTTCGAAACGCATTTAGCCTTAGTGACGACCAACGAAGCTTTGGAAACGCCGTTAGTGGCCGGGTTTATGGCCCAATTTGAGCAAGCACGACCGTTAGACAACTTTCATTAATTAGCTATCTAAAAATTTAATCGCAATTAAAAAAGAGATTGCCGGATTGACGCACTTGATGACGGTTACAGCCAATTTCTCAGTGAGATGATTTATTTTAATGAAAATGTTGTTAAATGCTGTCATGTCGGCGTTCTCAGGCTGGATATTTAAAAATTAGATATGCCCTTAATTAAATGGTACACTTACTATTGAAATTTAAAGGGTGAAGGTGAGTAGGATGATTTATTCGTTGGCATTAATGCTCGGCGTCGGGGTGATTGCCGGTATTTTTGGGGCCGTCTTAGGGATTGGTGGTGGCATGATCGTCACGCCGATTCTGACGTTAGGCCTGGGATTAGATATTAAATATGCCATTGGCGCAAGTATCATTGCCGTGATTGCGACCAGTTCGGGTTCAACCATCGCTTATTTGCGGGATGAAATGTTGAACTTACGGGTCGCGATGTTTTTGGAAATTGCGACCACGGTCGGTGCCGTCCTTGGGGCCGTGTTGACCGGGGTGCTGCATGCGACCTTCCTGTACTTCTTATTTGGCGCGTTACTGGTCTTTACGACCTACAACATGATTCGCAAGTTGATGAGTAAGACGGGTGAGTTACCGACAGTCAAGGATGATGCCTTGGCAACTAAGTTGAATTTAAATGGCACCTACTATGATAAGGCCCTCAAGCAACAAGTCGACTATCAGGTCGAAAATGTGCCTGGTGGTTTTACGATGATGTTTGGTGCTGGGTTTGCCAGTGGCTTACTCGGTATCGGGAGTGGGGCGTTTAAAGTCCTCGCCATGGATACCATCATGCACATGCCACTCAAGCCGTCTTCTGCGACCTCTAACCTAATGATGGGGGTCACGGCGGCTGCCAGCGCGATGGTTTACTTCTTTAATGGTTCTATCAAACCAGGGATTGCGGCGCCGTTAGCTATTGGTATCATCGTCGGGGCCTTGATTGGGTCGCGCATCATGACGCGATTGAAGCCACGTCTGATCCGAATGATTTTTGTGCCAGTGATGCTCTATCTGGGCATTCAAATGATTGCTAAAGGATTCGGGGTGACCATCTAATGGATAAGCAAAAACCAACGAAAGAACAGGAAATGCACGCCGTTGAAATGATGATTGGTTACATTTTACGAATTGGCGTGATCGTTTCGGCGGTTGTGATTGTCATCGGCATGCTACTAATGTTGATGACGGGTAATGGCGGCTATGCAAATGGCATGGAGCCCCACACCGTTGCGGCTATTTTAGCTGGCGTAGTGGCCTTGAAACCATATGCCGTCATCATGTTAGGTCTCTTCCTATTGATTTTAACGCCGACATTGCGGGTCGCTGTCTCAATTTACGCGTTTGCCGTTGAACGTGACCGCCTCTATGTCTGGATCACGACCGTTGTATTGGTGATTCTGATTGTTGCGTCAATTATTGGCTATTTGGGAAATTAACTTCGAAAGTCAAAAGCGGCCAGCTGGGATTTGCTCGAAACACTGCGAGTTACTGTAAACTTTCTGTGGTGGCGACGTCCTACGCCGGCTTCCAGGCATTCTGGGCAATGGCCTGAAACATACTAAGCTTAATGGTGGACATGTGAAAGTTGTGTTCCGACAATTGTCAGCCAGCCCCGGAAGTCGGACTAGGAGCTCACTAGCTGACGAACAGTAATCCAAACCGGCACAATTTGATTATGATTTATGACCAATTAACTAGCACAATATGTACAATTATAATTATTAAGAGAATGCTGATAAAAATCAGCATTCTTTTTTTGATTCAGGGGTTTTAGCTGTTTTGACTAACGCAAAAAAGTCAATTTGAGGGCAATAATTGCCAAATTAGAATTATTTATTAAGAAAATTTGCCGATTGTATTCGCTTGCTAATTCAACGCGCCTGTGCGATGATAAATCCTGATAAGACGGCGTTTCAAAGCGTCTTTATCAATGAGGATAATAGTCAAAAAACAGAACAGTTAAGATAATTATGACGAAATAATGATAAAAATTAGAGTTTAGGATTGATTTTAATTTATTTATAATATACAATTACTTTAACTTTTCGAGGGAAAAGCACACACAAATCATTTTAAGGTTAGGGGTTGGGTTTTATGAATTTTAAAACAGCTGCAAAAGTAACCGTCGTTGCTGGCGCATCCGTCTTATTCTTAGCGGCTTGTGGCTCAAGCAAGAGCTCATCAAGTTCGTCGAAGCAAACGGCCAATTGGACCGAATCAGCAGAATTACCAACGATGGATATTTCTAAATCTACCGATGTCGTTAGTTCTAATGCACTGAATAACACCAACGAAGGGTTGTATCGTTTAGGGAAGAACGGTAAAGTCACTCCCGGAATTGCAAAATCCACTAAAGTTACTAATGGTGGGAAGACATATACGTTCACTTTACGGAAGAACGCAAAATGGAGTAACGGTGATAAAGTTACTGCCAAAGACTTTGTTTATGGTTGGCAACGGACCGTTAATCCTAAGACTGCGTCACAATACGCATACTTATATTCAGGTATCAAAAATGCTGACGCCATTGTCAACGGCAAGAAGCCAGTTTCAAGCTTAGGGATTAAGGCTGATGGCGACTACAAGTTGACCGTTACCTTGGATAAGCCAATTGCTTATTTCGACAAGTTAATGGGCTTTGTTAACTTCTTCCCACAAAATGAAAAAGTGGTCAAGAAGTATGGTTCTAAGTATGGGACAAGCAGTAAGGCAATGGTTTATAACGGCCCTTACAAGATGACTGGTTGGACTGGGACAAACCTTTCTTGGACCTTGAAGAAGAACAACGATTATTGGGACAAGAAGAACGTCAAGATGGATTCTATCAAGTACCAAGTTGTCAAAGACGCTTCAACTGGCTTGAACTTGTTCAACTCTAACAAGGTCGACTTTACGACGCTTTCTAACGAACAAGTTAAGAACTACAAGAATGACAAGAACTACTTAGTTCGGAAGACCGCTTCAACGTTCTACGTTGAATTCAACCGTGATGATAGTAACGCAACCTTGGCAAATGCCTTCAAGAACAAGAAGATTCGTCAAGCCTTGTCACTAGCTATCAACCGGAAGTCCTACGTTAACAATACGTTAGGTAACGGTTCAACCGTTTCTAAAGGTTATGTTTCTGAAGACTTAGCCGAGAATCCGAAGACGGGTAAAGACTTCACGAGTGATGCTGCCGTTCCATCTGCCGTTGAATACAACTTAACCAAGGCCAAGAAGCTTTGGAAGGAAGGTATGAAGGAAATCGGCGAAAGCAAGTTGAGCATCAAGTTGCTTTCTGATGATACCGATGGCGCCAAGAAGTCAACTGAATTCATTCAAGGGGCTTGGGAGAAATTACCTGGTTTAACTGTTTCTAACCAAAATGTACCGTTCAAGACACGTCTGCAACGGTCACAAAGTGGAAACTTTGACACGGTTATCTCCGCATGGAACGCTGACTTCACTGACCCAATTTCCTTCTTATCACTCTTTACGTCAGACAACTCATACAACAACGGGAAGTATGACAGTGCTGCATACGACTCAGCTGTGAAGAAGGCTGAAGGCGCAGACTCCAACAACAAGAGTGCACGTTGGGCCGATATGGTTGCAGCTGAAAAGCAATTGATGAATGATCAAGGGGTCATCCCAATTTATCAACAAGCTTCAGCAACGTTGACACGGAGTAATCTCAAGGGCATCATTTACAACACGGCCGGTTCTCAATATAACTTGAAGTACATGTCTGTTAAATAATGATGTAAATCTACAGTAATAAAATGTGTGTGCTTTAACTGAACGAATGTGAAACAAAGGGGTAAGGATTGACACATTGTTAATCCTTACCATTTTGTTTTATAATGAGGGATGTCATTATTTTTTAAGTCGATTTTAATAGAATGCGAGGAATTCTCATGAGAAAGTATCTTTTAAAGCGGATATTTTACTTGTTCCTGACATTATTCATTGTGGCAACCGCCACGTTCTTCTTAATGAAGTTAATGCCTGGGACTCCGCTTCAAAATGAAGCTAAATTGACGCCGAGTGAAAAAGCGTCGATTTTAGCCCAATATGGGTTGGACAAACCCGTTTGGTTGCAGTACTTCATCTACATTGGCGGCATCTTCAAAGGGAGCCTGGGGTTATCCTTCCAGTTCTCTGACCAAGCTGTCAGCTATCTGATTGGTAGTCGGATGGGCCCGTCAATGCAGTTAGGTGGCCAAGCACTGGTCGTTGGGATTATCTTAGGGATTATCCTGGGTGCCGTGGGAGCCATCAAGAAAGATACTTGGGCTGACCGCTTAGCAACGATTTTATCGATTTTAGGCATCGCGGTACCAAGTTTCGTCTTAGCCATCTTGCTACAGTATTACCTGGGCTTAAAAGTCGGTTGGTTCCCAGTTGCTGGTTGGGAAGGATTTGCTTACACGATCTTGCCAACACTGGCGCTGGCCGCAAGCCCGTTGGCCGAAACGGCGCGGTTTATCCGGACCGACATGGTCGATGTACTGAGTTCAGATTATATTGAACTTGCGAAGGCGAAAGGGCTATCGAAGTTTGGCATCGTTTATCACCATGCCTTGCGAAATAGTTTGATTCCAATGGTCACCTTGATTGGACCACTGGCTGCGGCGTTGATGACCGGTTCCATGGTTGTTGAAAATATCTTCTCAGTACCCGGGATTGGGGAACAATTCGTTAAGTCGATTTTGGTTAACGATTACCCAACCATCATGGGTGTGACGATTTTCTACTCAGCACTGCTTTGCTTACTATTATTGTTGACCGATATCGTCTACGGAATTATTGATCCGCGGATTCGTTTAAGTGGAAATGGGGACTAGTTAATGGCAGAAAATCCAAGTAGTATTGAAATTAAGCCCGGCGACTTCGAGCCGTTAGACAAGCAAGCGGGTCCTGATAATGAACGGATCGCAGCGCCTTCGCTGACTTTCGGCCAAGACGTTTGGCGGCGGCTGAAGTCGAATAAGACCGCCTTTGTCAGTTTTATCGTGTTAGTGTTCTTGTTCTTAGTGGCTTTCGGTGGTCGAGCAGTGTATCACGTTGACCCGAACGCCCAAGCACCCAAGTACGCTAACTTACCACCGAAGATTCCGGGTGTGAACATTCATGGGTTGAATGGTCACTTGACGCAATCTGGTAAGGATGTCGATGCCTATGCCGCAGCGGGTGCTAAGTCTGATGTGCACTATATCTTAGGGACTGACTATCTAGGTCGGGACTTGCTTGCGCGGATTATGTATGGGACTCGGATTTCCCTTGAAATTGCGTTGATTGCCACCTTGATTGACTTGACGATTGGTGTCGGGTTCGGGATACTCTCCGGTTGGAAAGGTGGGCGAGTCGATTTGTTCATGCAACGTGTGATTGAAATCCTCTCGTCCATCCCTCAATTAGTTATCATGGTGTTAATGGCAACGGCCTTCACGAAGACCGGGATGGCATCTATCATCGCGGCGATTGCGATTACCGGGTGGACCACGATGGCCCGTTTGACTCGTGCGCAGACGTTGCAACTGAAGAACCAAGACTTTATTTTGGCGGCGCGGACCTTAGGTGAATCGCCAGTCAAAATTGCTTGGAAACACTTGTTACCTAACCTTTCAAGTGTCATCATCATTCAAACGATGTTCACGATTCCAAGTGCGATCTTCTTCGAAGCGTTCTTGAGTTATATCGGGATTGGGATCAGTTCACCACAAGCTTCATTGGGGACGTTGATTTCCGATGGACAGAAGAACTTCCAATTCTTGCCATACCAGATGTGGTACCCAGCTATCGTGCTGATTATCCTGATGCTCGCCTTCAACTTGTTAGGTGACGGGATGCGCGATGCGTTTGATCCAAAGTCGAAACGTTAGGAGGACGGCAGAACTATGGATAAACCGGAAAATGTCATTGAAGTCCGTAACTTGGAAATCAATTTCCACACTTATGCGGGCGAAGTTAAAGCCATCCGTGACGTTAGCTTTGATTTACGTAAGGGTGAAACCTTGGCCATCGTTGGTGAATCAGGGTCTGGTAAGTCAGTGACGACCCGTTCACTGATGGGCTTGCTGGCACCGAATGCTGAAATTAAACGTGGATCGATCATGTTCCACGGCGAAGATATTATTAAGAAGTCTGAAAAGGAAATGCAGAATATTCGTGGTAAGGATATTGCCATGATCTTCCAAGATCCGATGACTTCATTAGACCCGACGATGCGGATCGGGATGCAAATCGCCGAACCGTTGATGAAACATAAAGGGTTGAAGAAAAAAGAAGCCATTGCGCAAGCTTTGGAAATGTTGAAGTTGGTTGGGATCACTAATCCTGAAGGCCGCATCAATGATTATCCTTACCAATTCTCTGGTGGGATGCGGCAACGGATCGTGATTGCGATTGCGCTGGTCTGCTACCCAGAAGTGCTGATTGCTGACGAACCAACCACTGCGTTGGACGTGACGATTCAAGCACAGATTCTGGATTTGATGAAGGACTTACAGAATCGTATCGATACTTCCATCATTTTCATCACTCATGATTTGGGTGTCGTGGCTGGGATGGCTGACCGAGTGGCCGTTATGTACGCGGGTAAAATCGTGGAATACGGCACGGTCGATGAAATCTTCTTCAATCCCCAACATCCATATACGTGGGGCTTATTGAACTCGATGCCGACGTTGGATACTGAAAGTGGTTCATTGTCTGCGATTCCAGGGACGCCACCTGATTTACTGGAACCACCAGTCGGGGACGCCTTTGCAGCGCGGAGTGACTACGCCATGAAGATCGATACTGAAAAGGAACCACCGTTCTTCAAAGTATCAGATACGCACTATGCGGCGACCTGGTTGCTTCATCCAGACGCACCTAAAGTCACACCACCGGCCGAAATCGTCCGGCGGCAACAAAAGTTTGCGGCGATGCAAAAGCCACAACCACCAATTCCAGATCCTGCAGCAAAGGAGTAAGTAGACATGCCTGAAGAACGTAAGAAAATTCTAGAAGTTCGCCATTTAAAGCAATACTTTAATGTCGGCAAAAAAGATGAAGTCCGGGCCGTTGACGACGTCTCCTTTGACATTTATGAAGGTGAAACGTTCGGTCTAGTTGGTGAATCCGGTTCAGGGAAGACCACGACCGGCCGATCAATCATTCATCTATATGAACCGACTGATGGTGAAATCATTTTTAATGGGAAAGACGTCTCTAAATTACGCACGAAAAAGGAACGGCATGAATTTCGGCGTGAGATTCAGATGATTTTCCAAGATCCATACGCGTCACTGAATCCACGGATGAAGGTCAAGGATATTGTCGCTGAAGGAATCGATATTCACGGCTTAGCCAAGGATGACGACGACCGGACCAAGCAGGTGGAAGACTTGCTGGAAACGGTTGGTCTGAACAAGGACCATTCCAGCCGGTATCCACATGAATTCTCTGGTGGGCAACGGCAACGGATCGGGATTGCCCGGGCGCTAGCCGTTGAACCTAAATTCATCATCGCTGACGAACCAATCTCAGCACTGGACGTTTCGATTCAAGCTCAAGTGGTTAACTTGATGAAGGAACTCCAAGTTAAGCAGAATTTGACGTATCTGTTCATCGCCCATGACTTGTCAATGGTCAAGTACATCAGTGACCGCATCGGCGTCATGCACTACGGTAAGATTCTAGAAATTGGTCCAGCTGATGAAGTTTATAATCATCCGCTACACAAGTACACTGAAAGTCTGATTTCAGCGGTACCCGTGCCAGACCCTGAGTTCGAACGTAACCGTAAGCAAGTGCCTTACGATGAAACGACTGAACATGATGGCAAGAAGCGCCGGATGGTTGAAATTGCCCCAGGACACTTTGTCCGGGCAACTGAAGATGAGGTGCCTATTTACACCAAGCGAGCAATTGACGCTGGCTTGATTACGGAATTCTCTGAATAAAC
This sequence comes from Lactiplantibacillus sp. B652, assembly GCF_023806745.1. NCBI lineage: Bacteria > Bacillati > Bacillota > Bacilli > Lactobacillales > Lactobacillaceae > Lactiplantibacillus > Lactiplantibacillus sp. B652. The sequence continues at coordinate 66,038 of NZ_JAMSKY010000013.1, forward strand.
ACATTGAAACGGACGGCGAGCAAGGATGCTTCGCCGTCCGTTTTGATTGTCATCTGATAAGCTGATTAATTAACAACCATTATAATTAACTCATGTTAACTTGAAATATAAATTTAACATTTTTTAGATATTAATACTGAACGGCGTGTGATGCTTGTACTGACAAGGGATAGCAGGGTTCCTTGCCGGATTAAACGGTTACCTGCAGTAAAAGTTGTTTGTGTAAAACTTGTAATTATGTAATAATAATAACGTTAATAAAGCTTGTTAACGAACTATTCATCTTAATAATTGATTCGCACCATTTTTAAAAGAATATTGCGTGTACATCGTTGAATTAATTGAGGTCACGGCGGATACTGTTATTTTTTTGTTTAAACGAAACGTATCATAAAGACTGACATGATAAGAACTGTTTCGCACTATTTTTTTAAAAATCATGCGAGTAGGTTTTGATTTCTTTGGATAGTTGATGAGAAAGAGTGAAATTCAGGAAGGATGCTGTTAGTATGCAACAACCAATTAACTATATTATGAATATTATGCACCTGGAACGTGACCTTAAGCGACTCACGTCTAATTGGTCGTCGATGACGGGATTGAGCTTAAACGAATTGCGAATCTTAGTTTACGTCGAACAGCGCCCAGGAATCCAAATCGGCGATGTCGCCACTGCTTTGAATGTGGCCAAAGCGTCATTAGCTCAAAATATTGGAACGTTGATTACCCAAGGTTGGTTGAAGAGTCAGCCAATCAAGCAAGATCGGCGGCTACGTGTTTTAACGTTGACGAAGACTGGTCAGGAGCGGATGAAGGCAGTTGATGAACAGTTGACCCAGTCACTGGATTCAGCACCGGCAACTCAATTAGCGAGTCAATTATCAACGCTGCAGCCCTAAGGCGGGGGCCAATGCGGCTAATTAAGCGAATATGAAAATAAAGTGCGGGACAAAGGGTTGATTCTCTTTGGCCCGCGTTTTTACGTTGAGCAATATTGACCTGGGGATGAGCATAATTCATTAAAAATAGCGTGGGTTAGTTTAAGCTAGGTTAAGCAATTTGAACTGAATAAAAATTAATTGAGGTGTAAGCGAGCGTATGCATTATAATGTAGAACCACTGCGGACGTCCCAGGAAATCGATGATTTTTTATGGGCCGTCTCGCAAGCGCGTTATGGGGAACGCAATCGGATGATCGTGCTAGTCGGCATCAATACCGGTCTGCGGATGAGTGATATTTTGAGGTTAACAGTCGGCCAAGTTCGGGGCAAAGAACGAGTCATGATTATTGAACAGAAAACTGGCAAGAAACGCTGGTTATTTTTGAAGAATCTCAAGTCAGAATTATTACATTTCACCCAGTACCGGGCTCCCAGTGAGCCACTGTTCTGTAGTGGTCGAGGTGGGGCGCTAACTGTCAACGGCGTCTACCGCATCTTTCAGACCGCCAGTGATTTTCTCGAACGAGATGACATCGGCACCCACACATTACGTAAGACGTTTGGTTATCATTATTATCAACAAACTCATGACATTGCCAGCTTGATGATGATTTTTAACCATTCCAGTGAGCAGGTCACCAAGCGCTATATTGGTATCGAGCGTGATAATATGGAACAACAGTTGTGGGACTTTCGGTTGGGGGTGTAGGTAGTGTTGGCTAAAGGCTTGTCGGATGGGTTGTTTCGAAAAAGATGAATACGGGGGCCGAATAATGATCATGTACGTTGAATCAAGTCTTTTTGACAGTCCTGCTCAAGTGCTAGTGAATCCTGTCAATACCGTTGGCGTGATGGGAAAGGGGCTGGCACTTCAATTCAAGCAACAATATCCGGAAATGTTTACCAATTACCCACGCTTTTGTGAAAGCGGGGCGCTGACAGTCGGAAAACTTTATCTATACAAAACTCCAGGAAAGTGGGTTTTAAATTTTCCAACGAAAAAGAATTGGCGAAATAAATCGCAATTAGCCTATATCGAGGTCGGGCTACAGAAGTTTGTCGCGACTTATCAGGAAAAAGGGCATCGAATCTATTTCATTTCCACAGTTGGGTGCCGGCAATGGTGGTCTTGACTGGGAGCGAGAAGTTAAGCCACTGATGGAGAAGTATTTAGGAGAATTGCCGATTACGGTCTATATCCATTGCTATCCTGCTTAGGAAAAAGGGCTGAAATAGGATAATGCCGAATGCATGCTTGGAAAACCCATTGTATTACGCATTGTGCTGGTTAATTTGTCATGGATCATGATTAAATCGTACTGTTTTCTAAGTTTAAGTGCTGCCAGCTAAGACCCGCTGGAAGTAGTGCGAGTTACTGTAAACATGCAGTAGCAGGATCGTCCTACACCGGCTTCCAGGCATTCTAGGCAATGGCCGGATCGTGGTGGACACAGATTTAAGCCGAAACCCACGTCTTAAATACTGGTCTTTCACTAACCAAGCACAAGACGCTTGCAAAGTGATATTTCACCACTGGGCCTTGCCCCGAATGCCTTCCAGCCGGGATGGTATTCGAAAGGCAGACATGTGCGGACCAACTTTTTATTGGATTAGTCGTTGGTTCTTAGCAAACAGTCATTTTGACATTCAACTGTCAGACTTATTCTTAATGATAGCTAAACTTTCTTCCCTGATTTTAAGTCTTCGAATCTTCGGGTTCACTGGACTTGCCATAACTTTCTCTAGTAGCCTGAGATAGCAAAGTTTAGAAAGGATAAACGAGGACAATTTTATCGACTAATTTCAAGACCAGTTGCCATTGGAATTAGCAAGTAACATTTAGGAAATCTTCCAGCGCTTGAATGCTGTAAAATATTATCATATCGGTTAAAAGATCGCCTGAAGGACGGAACCCTAATATTCAGTGGTCAATTGCGCCAGGATAGGTGGTCGTTCATCCGCCATTCGAACGGCTTACCGACTGGAGGGGCTGGCTGACAATGCTCAGTAGCCAAATTATTCTTAGCTGGAAGTGGTCTTCTTCCGGCTTAGAATAAGACTCGTATTTGAAATTGCGCAGTGGGTTTCTGCGTGAGTTCAAATCGATGTCGGCTGCGCTCCAGCAATTGTCAGCCGGCCCCGGAAGTCGGATTATGACGCGCATCGGCTGACGAACAGACCGTCAGCTCACTAGCATGTTTTATTCATAATACACTTACACGCACAACGTGTTTGCAAAATAAAAAAGGTAGGTCAATGCCGGACATAAATCCGGGCATTAACCTACCTTTTTAAAGCTTCAATTATTCCGCCTTAGTCTCCGCAGCTAAGACGATCTTGCCGTCTTCAACTTTAGCGACCATGTTCTTAACATCGCCGTGATCCAAATAGAAGTCAGCGATGCGGTCTTCAATCTGTTCTTGAATGACACGCCGAAGTGGACGAGCACCCATTTGTGGGTTGTAGCCCAATTCAACGAGTTTTTCTTCAACTGGTTCAGTAACATGAACGTGCAGTCCTTGGTTAGCGAGCATGCCGTTGACATCTTCAATCATCAAGCCAACGATCTTCATCAAGTTTTCCTTGGAAAGGGCGTTGAATTGAATGATGTCGTCGAACCGGTTCAGAAATTCGGGCTTGAAGTAATCCGTTAACCGACTAGTAATGTCGTGCGTCTTACCTTCAGCCGCAGCACCGAACCCGACGTTAGCTTCACTGTCACCAGTACCGGCGTTAGACGTCATGATGATGATGGTATCCTTGAAGCTGACGGTCCGACCTTGAGAATCGGTCAAACGACCATCGTCAAGAATTTGCAGGAACATGTGCATGACGTCAGGATGAGCCTTTTCAACTTCGTCTAGTAAGACCAAGCTGTATGGGTGACGCCGAACTTGTTCAGTAAGCTGACCGGCTTCTTCATACCCAACATAGCCAGGCGGTGAACCAATCAACTTCGCCACTGAATGTGGTTCCATGTATTCACTCATGTCAAAGCGAATCATGGCATCCTCTGAACCAAATAGTTCCTTCGCTAATTGCTTAGCAAGTTCCGTCTTACCAACCCCAGTAGGGCCGACGAACATAAACGAACCGATTGGCCGACCAGTGCCGTTCAAACCGATCCGGTTACGACGAATCGCGCGGGCAACGGCGTCAACTGCTTGGTCTTGACCAATGACGTTACTCTTCAAGTCAGGGGCCAAGGTCTTCATTTGAGCCTGTTCCTTAGCTTGTAAGTCACCGACTGGAATACTCGTCTTTTCTTCAACGATTTGTTCCATATCTTTGACGGTCACAGTGGCCGTGTCGTTGTTAGGCTGGTCTGCATTTTCGTCAGGCTTAGCCTTTTCCAACTTAGCGACTTGATCACGATAGTAAGCAGCTTTTTCGTAGTCTTCCTTCTTCAAGGCATCCTGCTTTTGCTTCTCCGCTTCGTCGATCTTTTCCTGAATCGTCTTAGGATCGACCGTCTTCAAAGTCAAGTTCTTACGTGAACCAGCTTCATCGAGTAAGTCGATGGCCTTGTCAGGTAAGAACCGGTCTTGAATGTAACGGTTCGATAACTTGACCGCAGCGACGATTGCATCTTCGTCGTACTTCACGTGATGGTAATCTTCGTACTTCTTTTGAATACCCTTGAGAATCTTGATGGATTCTTCGACGCTTGGTTCGTTGACCGTCACTGGTTGGAACCGACGGGCGAGGGCGGCATCCTTTTCGATGTCCCGGTATTCATTTAAGGTGGTTGCCCCAACTAATTGGAAATCACCACGGGCAAGGGCCGGCTTCAAAACGTTGCCAGCGTCCATACCGCCTTCAGCATTGCCGGCACCCATGATTTCATGGATTTCGTCAATGAAGAGGACGATGTTCGGATTGCTCTGAACTTCCTTCATTAATTGTTGCATCCGTTGTTCGAACTGGCCGCGAATCCCGGTTCCTTGAACAAGGGAAGCCACGTCCAAACGAATGATTTCTTTATCTAACAGTTTTTGTGGAACTTGACCAGCAACGATTTTCTGTGCTAAGCCTTCCACGACCGCCGTCTTACCAACCCCGGCTTCACCAATCAAAACAGGATTGTTCTTCGTCCGGCGATTCAAGATCTCGATAACACGGTTGATCTCGTTATCGCGACCGATGACCGGGTCGATTTTACCCTGCTTGGCTTGCGCCGTTAAGTTGAAGCCATATTGGCCAAGGAGGCCACCGCCGTTGTTATTGCCACGACGATTGCCGCCACCATTAGGACCAGCTGGCTGGGTCGGTGGGGTCTGTTGCTGCCGGTAAGCGTTATTGGAATCAACGCCGCCCTGCATTGCACGGAAAATGTCGTCAAGACCACCAAAACCGAATGGATCTTGTGCCATATCAGCACCTCCAACTCCGTTATTTGGTTGCTGTTCCTGATTCTTTAGCAGTTGATAGCAATTTTGACAAAGATTGATTTGTCGCCGCTGACCGTTGACGCTCGTATATAAATGGATCGTCGCTTCGTTCTTATGGCAATTGTCACAAAGCATTATGCTGTCACACACCTTTCGCATCAGAAATATAACTAAACCACTAGGGCTATAGTTAAAGGTTCAAGGATTTGTTTGACCTTTGTTGACCTTTGACTATTAGTATAGCGAATTTACGGACCGTTGCAAGCGAAAAGTCTCAAAATCAAAACTGGAAATTGTCTGACCATCTTGCGGCAGGTTGTATTAATTTAGTTATTTCTGAATAGTCTGGATAGTTGCAACTCATGGCTTGTCTTGTAACCGGATTCGTTGTATATTAATTATCTGGCTAGTAACAGTCCGGATGCAACCGTCTGTCTATATTATAGTACAAAGCGGTTTTTTTGCATGGATTGCGCCTGACCAGTTTTGATGTTTCGAGCACGGCTTTTCATTAGCAGCCGTCAGCTGTTAGTGAGCGGCGGAAGGTCGGGCCTGAAACGTCAAAAGGATGGTGCAGCGATGGCTTAACCAGACTTTGAGGAGGTGGCAATGAATTGGCAACGGATTATACCCAATTAATGGAAGCGTTACGCACGGGTGAACAGGAAACGTTCACCGTGACGCCGGAAGAATTCATGGCTTTTCACGATGCGTACATGAAGTATGAGTATCGGAAGAGAGTGATTGGAACGGCGGACCTCGATGGCCGCATTGTTTACCATTTTGAGAAGGATGGTACAGCAACCAATTAATAGGCCTAGCTTGAATGAAAGGGCTTGTATTTTAATTGGATAATTGCTATCATCATTATTAAGGGCTCCTGAGTAGACGTGTTGGCGGCAACTCGAATTCACTCGGAACCAATTTTAAATTTATCTATCTTGAAGGAGATCGAATAGTTATGGAAAAGAAAGAATTTCACGTAATCGCAGACACTGGTATCCACGCACGTCCAGCTACTTTATTGGTACAATCAGCAAGTAAGTTCAACTCAGAAATTACGTTGCAATACCAAGACAAGTCAGTTAACTTGAAGTCCATCATGGGTGTTATGTCACTCGGTGTTGGTAAAGATGCTGACGTTACCATTTCTGCAGAAGGTGCCGACGAAGCCGACGCTATTGCAGCTTTAACTGAAACGATGAAGAAAGAAGGATTATCTGAATAATGGCTGAAAAGGTACTAAAAGGAATTGCGGCCAGTGATGGTATCGCAATTGCTAAGGCCTATATGCTAGTTGATCCAGATTTATCATTCGAAAAAACAACGGTCTCCGATACGGATGCTGAAGTTGCACGGTTACATGATGCTTTTGATGCTTCCAAGGCAGAACTAAAGGTCATTAAAGACAAAGCGGTTGAAAACTTGGGTGAAGAAGAAGCAGAAGTTTTTGAAGCTCATATCACCATTTTGTCTGACCCAGAAATGCTTGGACAAATTGAAGGTAAAATCAAGGATGATAAAGTCAATGCAGAAGAAGCCTTGAAGGAAGTTACGGATACTTTCATTTCAATGTTCGAAGCAATGACGGATAATGCATATATGCAAGAACGAGCCGGTGATATTCGCGACGTGACGAAGCGGGTCTTAAGTCACTTGTTAGGGGTTACCTTACCAAGTCCAGCTTTGATTGACTCCGAAGTTATCGTGGTTGCCCACGATTTAACACCTAGTGATACTGCTCAACTTGATCGTAAGTATGTTAAGGGCTTCATTACTGATATTGGTGGTCGGACGAGTCACTCCGCTATCATGTCACGGACGCTTGAAATTCCAGCGGTCGTTGGTTCCGAATCAGCCACAGCTGATATCAAGGCGGGCGACACGGTCGTCTTAGATGGTATCAACGGTGATGCTTTGGTTGAACCAACCGACGCTGAAGTAACGGATTACGAACAAAAGGCGAAGGACTTCGTGGCGCAAAAAGCTGAATGGGCTAAGTTGAAGAATGAAGCTACTGTTTCTAAAGACGGTAAGCACTTCGAATTAGCTTCAAACATCGGGACTCCAGACGATATGGATGGGGTTTTGGATGCCGGCTCAGAAGCCATTGGGTTATTCCGGTCAGAATTCTTGTACATGAATAGTTCAGAATTACCTGACGAAGAGACGCAATTCCAAGCTTACAAGAAGGTTGTCGAAGGCATGAACGGCAAACCCGTGATTGTCCGGACCATGGATATCGGTGGCGATAAGGAATTACCTTACTTGCCATTACCTGATGAAATGAACCCATTCTTGGGTTACCGGGCGATTCGGATTTCGCTTGATCGTGATGACATTTTCCGGACCCAGTTACGCGCGCTATTACGGGCGTCGCACTATGGTCAATTACGGATTATGTTCCCAATGATTGCCACTCTTGATGAATTTCGTAAGGCCAAGGCCATCTTCGAAGAAGAAAAGGCTAAGTTGGTCGCTGCTGGGACACCAGTTGCAGATGACATCAAACTTGGGATTATGATCGAAATCCCTGCTGCCGCAATTTTGGCTGACCAATTTGCTAAGGAAGTTGACTTCTTTAGTATTGGGACCAACGACTTGATCCAATATTCCTTTGCTGCTGACCGTGGTAACGAACAAGTTTCATACTTGTATCAACCATACAACCCATCGTTGTTACGTTTGATCAAGCATGTGATTGACGCTGCTCACGCTAACGGTCGCTTCACAGGGATGTGTGGTGAAGTTGCTGGGGACCAAATCGCGGTACCATTACTGATGGGCTTAGGCTTGGATGAATTCTCAATGAGTTCAACTTCCGTGCTTAAGACGCGTTCATTGATGAAGAAGCTTGATACTAAGGAAATGGCTAAATTAGCTGATAAGGCGCTTAACGAGTGTGTTACCAACGAAGAAGTCAAAGAATTAGTTGAAAAGAACGTCTTTGATAAGTAATCAACATTAAGCGATTCAGGAAAGAGTAAATCTGCGGATTTGCTCTTTTTTTGCATTTTGGGGTTAGTGGAGATAAGTGGCAAGCTGGAGTTATTCTTGATTTGGAGACAACACACTGTACTAGCTTCTACTTAGCACTAAAGATGATGAAACGGACAGGTTTTTTAAGTTCAAAAGCAACCAGCTTAGACCCGCTGGAAACAAAGCGAGTTAGTGTAAACCTGCAGTGGGAGGTGCTTCCTAGTCCGGTTTACGGGCATTCTGGGCAATGGCCGGAACGTGGTGGACACAGATTTAAGCCGAAAACCACGTCTTAAATACTGGTCTTTCACTAACCAAGCCAAAAACGCTTGATAAGTGAAACTTCACCACTGGGCCTTGCCCAGAATACCCTCCAGCCGGGATGGTATTCGAAAGGCAGACGTGTGCGGCCCTAACTGTTAATGAACGGATTTTTAGTACTTAGGATACCGCCTTCTGGTGATTAACTGTAAGGTAGCCGCTAATTCTCACAAGGCTATTGACTTATGCTTGAATGTTACGAACCACCAACATCACTACTATATTTTTCTTGTTGAATACAATTGAAAAGTCGCTAATTTTGCCGTTTAACCTTAAGAGGCTTCTATTGAAACTAGGCAATGATCTTCAGACTATCCTATCAGTATTTAAATTTCAGAGGTCAGAAATCACATAAATATAATTTTGAGTTTTTCTGAAGTTCCAGTCATTAAATATTCAGTGACCATTGTACCGAGTTAGGTTGCCATTTATCAGCGATTAGAGTGGCTTCTGGGAGGTCGGATGAGTGTCCACACCAGCTGATGAACAGTATGACGACTAACTGGCCCGATTCGTGGCAAACTTGCACAATGCGTGAGACTTTATTTGAAGTGCCATTGATACGCTGTTTGTGTCTGCAAGACTTGTATTCAGTGCTGCGAACGGTCGCATGAGCTCAAGTCTATATTCTGATGCTGGACAGATTTGAAGTTTTAATGGAGTTTTGGTAAAATCCTAATTCTACTGCTAGTTTGGAAGGGCAGCAGGGGTGGTTAAATGTTGCAGATGCTGAGTCGGCTAAATTATGAAGCATCATCAACATCAACCAATTTGGATAAGTACATATTTCAGAAAATAACGATCATTCTAGTTATAGTTGGGTGCACCTATGTCTGCCTTTCGAATAACATCCAGGCTGGAAGGTGTTTCTGACAATGCTAAGCGATGAAATTCCACTTAGCAAGCGTTGTGTGCTTGGTTAGTGGAAGACCAGTATTTAAGACGTGGGCTTTCGGCTTAAATCTGTGTCCATCGCGTTCCAGCGTTGTCAGAAATTCCTGTAAGCCGGTGTCCGACGCGCCTCAATCGGCAGGTTTACGCTAATTTGTACTATTTCCAGCGGTTCTCAGCTGGCTGCTTTTGACGTTGAATTTGACTTAAATACGTTATGCCAATCAACTCATGTGCACAAATTGTGCACATGGGTGGCAATATACATATCAGTATGAAAGACCGAGTGACAGGGGTCGTATTTGCGGGTCAAGATAGACTAGAACAATGGAAAGTCAATAAGCCCATGTATTTCAGCCTTAGCTAATGAATTTTAGCAAGCATTTGAGCTGTTCAGTGCCTGTCCGAACTCTTAATTTATATTAAGATTATTTGCAACTCGGATATTTAACCAATATAATGTTTATAATATAGCCATTGAGTCGTTTTCGTGGGGACCGCGACAAACAGGTCCCATAGCGGATAAGCAACATTAATCAGCGGTACTGTTGATTAATGAAATAAGGGGAGAATCTACGTGAATATCGGGATATTTACAGACACATACTATCCACAGGTGAGTGGGGTCGCAACGTCCATTAAGGTGTTACGCAATCAACTCGAACGGGCTGGTCATCAAGTCTATATCTTTACGACCACGGATCCCCATGTTGATAAGAATATTTATGAGCGGAATATCTTTCGATTTACCAGCATTCCGTTCGTTTCGTTTACCGATCGCCGGATTGCTGTCCGGGGGTTGTTTAAAGCCTACCAGGTGGCCAAGGACTTAGGCCTGGATATCGTGCATACTCAGACGGAGTTCTCGATGGGCATGATTGGTAAATTTGTTGCCAAACAATTAAAAGTGCCATGTATTCATACGTACCATACGATGTATGAAGATTATTTACATTATATTGCGAACGGAAAACTATTGAAACCATACCACGTGAAGGAAGCTACGCGCGCCTATTGTTACCATCTTAATGGAATTGTCGCGCCAAGTGACCGGGTCGCCAAGACGTTGACTGGTTACGGCGTTAAAGCGCCGATTCGGATTATTCCGACTGGTATCGACATCAACCAGTATGAACAACAGTCGACGGCTGATTATCGTAAACAACTGGGCTATCAACCGGATACGCCGGTGTTGCTGTCGTTGAGTCGGTTGGCGTACGAGAAAAACATTCACGAAGTCATCGCGGCCTTACCAGCGATTTTAGACCAGGTGCCCGCCGCCCAATTACTGATTGTCGGTGATGGGCCAGCGCGTGAAACACTGGAAAATCAGGTGGAAGCAGCTGGCTTGAGTGACCACGTCCAATTTACGGGTGAAATCGATAATGACGCTGTTTATAACTACTATCAGATGGCAGATTTATTTGTCTCGGCTTCGAATTCCGAATCGCAAGGGTTAACGTATATTGAGGCAATGGCAGCAGGTTTGAAGACCGTCGTGGCATCCAGTCCATATACGGACCAATTATTAGACGATCCGTCATTGGGGACGACGTTTACGAGTGAAGCTGGTCTGGTCAAGGACGTGGTGCGCTATTTGCAACATCCGACGACTTTCGATGATCCCAAACCCCGGCAAAAGAAACTGTATCAGATTTCGGCCGAGTATTTTGGCAAGCAAGTCATCAACTATTACCAGGATGTGCAACTGGCTTATTCGGAATCAACGGATAAATCAGCCAATATCAGCAATTAACGAGTGGGACTACGGGCGTTGAATTGCTGTGTCACATGTAAGGGGACGAATTATGTTAGACATTACCATGTTTTCAAAGGCCGATTCAGTTAAAGGCCAAGGCGTTGGTAGCGCCTATCTTGAATTGATGCGGTTACTGCAGACGCATTGGCAAGATGAGTTCAATATTAAGGTCAATCGGTACGGGCGTTCTGCGATCTCGCATTATCATACGGTCAACCCGATGTTTTACTTGTCGACGTTCATGCCGAATCGGGGGCGCAAGATCGGTTACGTCCACTTTTTACCTGAGACGTTGGAAGGTAGCTTGAAGTTGCCGCGACCGTTTCAAGTGATTTTTAACCGCTACTTGATTTCTTTCTACAAACGGATGGATCACATCGTCGTGGTTAATCCGACGTTTATTCCGAAGCTGGAAGCGTACCATATCAAACGTGCGGATGTGACTTACATTCCGAACTTTGTTAGCAAGCGCGAGTTTTATGAAATGACCAAGTCCAAACAGTTGCGGTTGCGTCAGCAGTACGGTTATGATCAACACAAGTTCATGATTATTGGCACAGGGCAGATTCAGGATCGGAAAGGTGTGCCCGACTTCATCACTTTAGCAAAGCGCAATCCGGATATTCAGTTCGTCTGGGCCGGGGGCTTTTCGTTCGGTCGGATTACGGATGGGTATCAGGATTTAAAACAAGTCGTTGATAATCCACCGGCTAATCTATCGTTTCCAGGGATCGTGGCCCGTGAGAAGCTGGTCGACTACTATAATATGGCCGACTTATTCTTGTTGCCATCGTATAACGAATTGTTTCCGATGTCGGTGCTCGAGGCGTTTAGCTGTGGGACACCGGTACTATTGCGCGACTTAGATTTATATCGCGCCATTATTGACGGCTACTATCAAGCTGCGACGGACGTCGATGACATGCAAAAACAAATCGACCATCTGCGTAATAATCCTGCCGGGATGCAATTTTTACATGACAAAGCTGTCTTAGCCGCTCAGGATTACTCTGAGGAACGGCTAGCGAGCGTCTGGCATGATTTTTATTTGCAACAGGCAAAAGAGGGGTAGTCAATGACAAGAAAAAATATCTGGTCATTACTTATCATGGTTGCACTGGGTGTTGGGATCTCTTGGTACTCGTTGTGTAACGTGAAATTGAGCAATCTGATGGATGATATCGTCACCTTGAATTGGTGGTGGCTACTCGTTGCACTCGGTTGTGTTGGCCTCTACTTCGGGTTAGAGGCTGTCGTGGTTCAAAAGTTCGTTCGGCACCGTTATCGGCACTATACGTTTCGAAATGCCTTACGGGTGCCCTTAGCGGAACAGCTCTTTAACGGCATCACACCCTTTTCGTCGGGTGGCCAGCCGGCACAAATCTTCGTGATGGCACAGTCGGGTATCGATGCCGGGCGGGCAAGCTCGGTCGCGTTGATGAAGTTTGTCGTGTTCCAGGCGATGGTCGTTCTGAACTTTCTATTTTCGATGTTAATTGGGTTTCATTACTTGGCCGAAAAGTTGAGTTACTTGTCGTTGTACGTGTTACTCGGTTTTTTGATTCACTTTGGGGTGATCGTTGGCCTGTTATTGGTGATGTACTGGTATAATTTCACCAAACGCGCCGTTAAAATCGTTCTGATCCCAGTGGGCTGGTTTATGAAAGCCGAGCGTTTTGCCAAGTTTGAGCAAAATATCAGCGATAAAATCGATTCATTCTATGAAGAAAGTTTACGGATGACGAAGGATTGGCGGATGTTATTAGAAGTCAGTATTGTGACTTTCTTGCAACTGTTCTTCTACTACCTGATCCCGTACTTTATCATGCGGGCGATGGGCGTGGATGATGTCAATCTAATTATGGTCACCAGTCTTAACGTACTGATTTTCTTAGTCACGTCACTGTTTCCAATTCCTGGGGGCGCTGGTGGGGCTGAGTTTGGGTTCACCGCGTTATTTGCCAAGTTCATTCCGACGCACAGTAAGTTGATCTTAGCGATGCTGATCTGGCGTATTTTGACCTATTATCTCGGGTTATTCCTAGGAATGATTGCGATGGCGATGCACCCGGAGAAAGCCGAAGAAATTCCGATGACTGAAGATAGCCAGGAGACAGAACTGTGACTTTAATGGGCCGGGCCAAGAATCCGACCCATTTTTCGCGGTTAACGATATGTAATTAAAGGAAGGTACTATGTTAAAGTTAATCAAACACCGGCTAGCGACGGGGCTCGTGCTAGCTGCCGGCATGGTCGGCTTACTGATGGGGACGCCAGCGGTTCATGCGGCCAATAAAGCTGATGAAGTCAAAGCGGCTTATATTATGGATGCACAAAGTGGTCAGGTCGTGTATGCGCAAAATGCCGACCAGAAGTTACCGATTGCGTCGTTGAGCAAGTTGATGACGCTTTATTTGGTAGAATCAGCGATTCAGCGTGGTCAAATCAAATGGACAGATACGGTGCCCATTGACAAAAACGTTCGTAAAATGGCAACGAGTGCCACGCTCTCAGTGATGCCCATGCCGGCCAAGGAACATTTTACGGTGAAAGAACTGTTTGCTGCGACCTTAGTCGGCTCCTCGAATAGTGGTGCAATTGCCCTCGGGGAATACGTCGCCGGTAGTAACGCCAAATTTATTAAGTTAATGAACCAACAAGCCGCCAAGTGGCAGTTAGATGCGCATTTTATCAGTGCGTCCGGACTAGATAATACTGACTTGACCAACTATGACTTGAAAATCGCGGGCACTGGCGAGCAGGGCCAAAACATGGTCTCAGCCCGGGCGGTGACGACGATTGCGCGGCACCTGATCAATGACTATCCGGATGTCATCAAAGTTGCCGACCAACGTTCTGTGAAAATTCACAAGTACACGGTCCCGACCTCGGTTCAAATCTTGAAGGGTGAGAAGTATTATGACTACCGAGTGCCCGTTGACGGTTTGAAGACGGGTTACACCAACCAAGCCGGTGCTTGTCTCGTGGCGACCTTCCGGCAAAATGGTCGACGGATGATTGCGACCACGTTGGGCGGCGCCTGGAAGTTTACCGCCAACAATAACCTGCGCTTGATGTTGAAGCAGACCGAACGCTATCAACAAGTCGCGCCGAAAACGATCCAGTATCAGATCCCGGGAACGACGACCAAGCTGCAACTGGAGACGGACAGTCAGACGACTATGTGGCAGAATACGGACCATCCGATGACCCAGGCGAAGATCGAACTCTGGCCGTTGCATCGGACGAAGCCTAACTATTTAGCCGCAGGGACGGCTGTCTTGAAATTGCGATTGACGGACCCATTATCGGGAACCGTCCATAACGTTATTTATCGCACACCTAAGGCTTTAACGATGCTCGGCCCAGTCCAATGGGCGACGCAAGTTAAAAAGTCGACTACGGTCAGTGCAGCTGCTTTTGCGATGGCGAAGTAGGACCGCACACCAACCAGTTGAATTGAATGCAAACGCCCCGTTAACGAGTGAAAAATTCGTTAACGGGGCGTTTTTTAATGCTTTTCGTTAATTTGGCAGAACGTGTGTTAAATTTCGCGGTTAGTCAACGCGATTAGCAGGCGTTTGCATGTAGGCCGTGAGTCGGTCCATAGCGAGTTGTAGCTTTTCCATGCTGGCAGCGTAGCTCAGGCGAACATAGCCTTCGCCTTCAGCACCAAACCCAGTCCCAGGGATAATCGCTAATTGATTCTTACGTGCCAGGTCCTTGCAGAAGGCCATTGAATCTTGTTCGAAGCCGGCTGGAATCTTAGCAAAGATGTAGAAGGCACCCGTTGGCCGGGCAATCTTGAAACCGAGCTTGGACATCGTTTGATAGACAAAGTCTCGCCGTGCTTGGTATTCATTGCGCATTGGTAACGCGTCATCGATTCCATTAGTCAGGGCTTCGACGCCGGCCTTTTGGGCAATGGTGGTAGCGGCAGTCACGTAATATTGGTGGACTTTCTTTAACTGAGCTGTCATTTCTTTGGAAGCGAATAGGAACCCAATCCGCCAACCAGTCATCGCATGTGATTTGGATAAGCCGTTGATCAAGATGACTTCATCGGGGATATATTTGGCAATCGAGACGTGGTCACTCCCGTATGTGAGTTCGCTATAAATTTCATCCGAAACGACCCAGAGATTATGACGTTGGAAGCATTCGGCTAAGGCCTTGACTTCATCGGCGACGTAAGTGACACCAGTCGGGTTGTTTGGATAGTTGAGAACAATGCCCTTGAAGTGTTCGTCGGGATGGGCTGCAATGAAGTCATCGACCATCTTAGGTGTGATAATGAAGTCATTGACGCCGGTGTCCATGAAGAGTGGCCGAGCGTGGGCTTCCTGGATAATTGGAATGTAGGCAGGGAAGATCGGTGATGGCACGATGATGGCGTCGCCAGGATTGCAGATCGTCGTCAGCGCAGTCGCAATCGCTTCTGTGGCCCCCACGGTGACTAAGACTTGGTCTTCCGCGTCGTAGTGCACGCCGTACTTGGTTGCTTGAAAATTAGCGGCTGCTTGGCGTAGTTCGAGTAGGCCGGCCATCCCGGTGTAGTGAGAGAAGTTGTCGTCGATTGCCTTCTTAGCGGCTGCTTTGACGTGTTCTGGTGTGTTGAAGTCGGGTTCGCCCAAGGTCAACTTGACCATATCAGGAATTGCGCTCACTTCTTCGTCGAATTGGCGGATGGTTGAAACTTGAATCTGACTGATCGTCTCGTTGAGATCGTCTCTAAATAGTGTCATATGTCCAAACTCCTTTAAATTTATAAGTTGTTCTAATTTTAGCACAACTTCTCACCGTCTTAGCATCAAGTTAGGGTATAATTATAAGTGTGAAATTTTGTGGTAAAAATGGGCTTTCTACTAAAAAAACGTGTTATTAGTCCTATTTTTTGCTAGAATGTAAACAAAACTTGAAGGAGCGAGATTAGTATAATGGATAAATCTGAACTATCAGCAATTCTCAAACGATTAGAAGCCATGCGGACGACTGATGCGACCGAAGTGCAGTCACGGCGGTTCGAAAAGGAAGGCGTTCAACGTGGACAGGTAGCGTACGATCCCGCAACCTCGACGTATACGTTACAAGAATTCAATCCGGACCAAACGTTTGAATTCGATAACATCGACCTAGTTGCCATCGAACTTTACGACTTGTTGACGGACAACTAGTATTCCCCCAAAATCCAGATAGATTTTCGATAGATCCATATTATGACGCGTTGTAATGTTGAAGAATTTTTGAAGAAATCTTCAAGATATTGCTAACTAGTACGCAACCGTTATAATATGGATTTGTTAATAGCAATAACGGAGGAAGAAATTACCATGCCTAAATTTATAAAAAACACGGTTGGGAAAGTCAACACAACGTTGGGCTTTTACCTCCTGACCGTGGTCTTATTTTGGCTAAAGACATATATCGCTTATAAGAGTGAGTTTACTTTAGGGGTTAAGGGACCCGTTCAGGAATTTATCCTGTTTTTGAATCCATTTCCGACAGCCATCGTGTTGCTCGGTATTGCCTTGTATTTCCGGGGCCGTTTAAAATATTGGATCATGATGATCATCGACGCCATTCAGACGACGTGGTTATTTGCCAATATTTTATACTACCGGGAATTCTCTGATTTTATGTCGGCAGGGGTAATTAAGAGTTCTGGTGCTGCAAGTAATAACCTTGGGAAGAGTTTAGGGCAGATTATTCACGGCACCGACTTTTTGGTCTATGCGGATGTTGTGTTGTTGATCCTCCTATTGGCTTTCAAGGTGATTCGAATCGATCCGCGGCCATTTAAGATTCGATATGCGGCGACGTTGACGATGATTGGGGTCGCATTATTCGCAGTGGACCTCGGCATGTCCGAACACGACCGTTCAGATTTATTGACGCGGACGTTTGATAACAACTACATCGTGAAGTATCTCGGCCTGAACACATATGCGGGTTATAGTTTCTATCAGACTGAAAAGGAAAGTGCGACCCGTGCCCAGGCAAGTAGTAGTGATATGAAGAGTGTCTTGGCCTACCTGAAGAAGAATCAGGCCGGTGAGAACGTCAAGTACTTTGGTAAGGCCAAAGGAAAGAACGTCTTCGTGATTCACTTGGAAAGTTTCCAGCAATTTTTGATTGATTATAAGGTCGATGGCAAGGAAGTCACACCGAACCTGAACAAGTTCTATCACGATAAGAGCACGCTGAGTTTTGATAACTTCTATCACCAAGTGGCACAGGGGAAGACTTCTGATGCAGAAATGATGATGGAAAACTCCCTGTTTGGGTTACCGACTGGTTCGGCAATGACCCAGTACGGGACTTCGAACACCTTCCAGGCAGCACCAGCAATCTTAGCGCAAAAAGGGTACACAACTGCGGCCTTCCATGGTGACGTGGCTAGTTTCTGGAACCGGGATAACGCCTACAAGTCATGGGGCTATGATTATTTCTTCTATTCTTCGTACTATAAGGAGAAGGCAGATTATAACATCGGCTATGGCTTGAAGGATAAGATCTTCTTCAAGGACTCCGTGAAGTACCTCGAACAGTTACCACAACCGTTTTACGCTAAGCTGATTACGTTGACGAACCACTATCCATATGAATTGGATAAGAAGAACCAGTCGATCGACAAAACCAAGACGGGTGACTCGACCGTGGATGGCTATGTTCAAACGGCCCACTATTTGGATCAGGCCTTTGCTGAATTTATCAGTTACTTGAAGAAGGCGGGTCTCTATAAGAACAGTATGATCGTGCTCTATGGTGACCACTATGGGATTTCCAACAACCATAAGGCGGCGATTGCGCAATTACTCGGCAAGAAGTCCGTCACGAGCTTCGACTTAGCACAATTCCAGAAGGTCCCATTCATGATTCACTCAGAAGGAATCAAGGGTGGTGTCAACCACACGTATGGTGGCGAAATCGATGCCTTACCAACGATTTTTGATTTGTTGGGTATCAAGAACAAGGGTTACATCCAGTTCGGAACTGACCTGTTGTCGAAGCAGCATAACCAGACTGTCGCGTTCCGTAATGGGGACTTTGTTTCACCAACGTACACCAAAATCAGTGGGACAGTCTATGATTCGAAGACGGGTAAGAAGTTAACGAATATGACGACCAAGCAGAAGGACACCGTCAAGCAGATGCAGAACCACGTGACGACGGAACTCTCCTTGTCCGACCGTGTCATTCAAGGTGACTTGTTGCGCTTCTATACACCTAAGGGCTTCAAGAAGGTCGATAAGTCCAAGTATAGCTATAAGATCACGAAGACCCTCAAATCGTTGAAAGAGATTCAGGCTGAGAAGAATACCAGTCTATTGTCCAAACGTAAGGGGAAGTCTTCTGAGAGTTTGTATAAGACGGATGCACCCGAATTATCCAGCTCAAGTGACAGTAGCAGTTCAAGCAGTAGTAGTTCAGATTAGATCAGTTGTAATTTAGAGGAACGATGCCAGATGATGGTGTTGTTCCTCTTTTTTTTATTGTCATTATGGTTATCTGAGGCAAGCGCAGTTTAGAAGTGACGTCTCTATAAACATTAGTCTATCAATTCCAGACAATGTGATAAGAGGTTAGCTTGACTGAGATGGCGGGTGGCGTTTATGGATTTGGCTGGGACTGCTGGTGCGCTAGTATTGCCGGAGTGGCTGAGCGACGGATGGTTGTTCCGACTGTTTGATCGGTGGCGATATATGAACTTGAAGTATTGACAAGCAGGGTGATGGTTGATTGGCGTTGTGAGTCATGATTGCTCAGGCACAAATAAAATATTCACTTTTGAATCAGTGCCAGGTCATTGAAAAATGGCGCTTGAAAATTATTCAGTGTTTACGATAAAAATGTCTTGCTATCTTGATTGAAACCCCGTAAAATATAACCTATTGCGACAACAAATGGTGTTCAAAATTTTTCTGAAATTAATTCATAAAAAGGGTTGACCCGGGTCGTTATTCTTGGTATTATATTTCTTGTCGTTAAGAGCGATATGCAACATTACTCATTATTGTGAATATTCTGATTGATGTGAGCCATTACATTGAATAGTTATTCAAAATAATTTATAAAAAGATGTTGACAGGTTGTTCTGATGATGATAAACTTTAATAGTTGCGTTGAGGTAATCAACGAACGATTTAGACCTTTGAAAACTGAATAAAGTTTCGACGAATCAAATGTGTAGGGTCTCTTGATTTTGAATCAAGAGCAAAACATTTGCGAAGTCAATTCGCTAGCAAATAAATTTTAGTACAACATTAAATGAGCTTTTTAGA
>NZ_JAMSKY010000014.1:0-79082 GCF_023806745.1 Lactiplantibacillus sp. B652
CGACAACAGAAACTATCTTACCAATTACCGAAGAAGTTGTCAACAACTAATTTCAATAATTATTTGGTGGTGATTAGCGCCTGCCGTAGCAGCAACGTTTACTAATATACCAACTGGCATTGAAACTGTCAACAATAAATCGAATCTTTTTTCAAAAAGTTGAAAATATCGCCTAACAAACGCCCCCACTTTCAATAATAGACCGCATCAAAAAAGTGTCGTCACCACCGATATGATGGGAACGACACTTCACGATTGCTCATTCAGACGAGCTATCCTTAAATCTACATTTTTAACCGTGCTTTGACGAATGGACTGATTCCAGCAACGATTGGGAATGCTAAGACCGCACCAGCAGCCCCCTGAATCAAATTAGTTGGGACGCCGACTAGGCCAGTTGCTAACGTATATAGTAGTGAATCGGTAATAAAGTAACCGAGTACCATCACCACTGCCCCAGTTGCCAAAGCAGCAATCTGGCGACCACGTGATTTGCCTGCACCTAAGTAACCAGCTAACCAGCCTTCTAAGCCATGCGCAATCAATGAGAAAAACATATATTGCGGATAACCTAATAAGAGGTCCAGTAATAGCCCACTGGCGCCACCAACAATGACGCCGCCACGACGCCCAAAGATCAATGCTGCAATAAAGATGCCCGCATCGCACAAATTAATATAGCCGTGCGTCATCGGAATCGGAATATGAAAGAAAATTGAAATAACGACGTTGAGGGCGATCAACATTCCTAGTGTTGCGACCGTCCGCGTATTGAATTTAGTCTCTACCAAATGACTCATCCTCCCAAATTATTATGCCTATACTTCGACTCCCCGCCAATCACAGATTAGACTTATAATTAGTGTACACCAATTGCAACTTACGATAATAAGAAAAAGACCAGGCCCAACTAGGTCTGGTCAGTCAACTAACTTAAATTACTTAACACGCGCCAAGAAATAACGCTTTTTCCCGCGACGAACAATCACAAACTTACCATTAAAGGCAGCCGATGGATCGATTTCGGCATCCACATCCGTCACTTTTTCACCGTTAATCCGAATTGCGCCATTCTTCACGTCTTCACGAGCTTGCCGGCGTGATGGTTCGAACTTTGTTGCGTCCACTAACCACAAGATGATGTTTTGCTTTTCAGCCGTCACATCCGCAGAAGGCACACCTTTGAAACCTTGTTCGATTTCGTCAGCGGTCAAGTTCTGAACGTCACCCGTAAATAAAGCTTTGGTGATGTTTTCAGCTTCAACGACCGCTTCCTTGCCATGGACGAATTCCGTGACTTCTTCTGCTAAGCGACGTTGGGCTTCCCGCTTTTCAGGTGCAGTCTTAACGGTCTCAGCTAAACGGTCGATTTCTTCATGGCTCAAGAATGTGAAGTACTTAAGATACTTGACCACATCTCGGTCGTCCTGATTGATCCAGAATTGGTAGAACTCGTATGGAGAGGTCCGTTCAGGGTTCAACCAGACAGCACCACCCGCGGTTTTACCAAACTTGGTCCCGTCAGCCTTCAATAGTAACGGAATCGTCAGTCCATAAGCCTTCGCGTCGTTACCTTCCAAACGATGAATCAAATCAGTTCCGGCAGTAATATTGCCCCACTGGTCAGCACCCCCAATTTGTAATTGGACGTGTTCTGCACGGTATAGGTGCAAGAAGTCGATTGATTGCAAGATTTGGTACGTAAATTCCGTGTATGAAATCCCGACTTCCAACCGACTCGCCACGACTTCCTTGTTCAGCATGGTGTTCACACTGAACAACTTCCCGTAATCACGTAAAAAGTCTAATAATGAAATCTTCGATAACCAATCATAGTTATTGACGATCGAAAAGTTTTCATCGGAACCGAACAGCTTATGCATCTGTGCGTTCAAGCCATCCTGATTATGCTTAACTTGGTCCATCGTCTGTAATTTACGTTCCGAATTTTTACCTGATGGGTCCCCGATAGCACCAGTCCCACCACCAACGACGACGTATGGGTGATGTCCAGCTAACTGGAATCGTTTTAAAATCATGAACGGAATCAAGTGCCCGATGTGCATACTATCACCAGTCGGGTCGATCCCACAGTATAACGAAACGGATTGGTTCTCAGTGAGTTCCTTCAAACCAGCTTCATCAGTCTGTTGGTTAATGGCGCCGCGCCATTTTAAATCATCAATAATATTCATGCTGTTCCTCCTTAGTCGTTGTCCCGGATAAAAAGAAAAAACTCGTCCCTGTCTAAAAACAGGGACGAGTTTTCCGCGTTACCACCCAAGTTATCACCAAATGTGATCGCTCATTGATTCGTAACGGAAATCATCCGGCCAATGGCAGTTCACGTTATGTAATTCATCCTCGACCACAGCTCGGTTCACACCAACCACCGAGTCGCTTAACTGTTGGGTCGACGACTACTAATTAACGATCACTACTTTTTAATTATTACCTGTCATCATAAGCCCTCGCTTGCCAAATGTCAATCACGTTTTGTCAGGTCCGTTCATTCAAGGCTTAACTGAACAGCACGGCTGTAATTAGATGCCAAACTAACAAAACATCACCACGATCCAGCAAGTCAGCAACACTTATCACCAGTATCCCCACAACGGCATCGTCACAACTCAATTTGAACAGACATTATTTCGTATCTTAATCGCTCGGCATTGCCTGACATGCTCGTCGGTCGGCATCAAAATCTTTAGTTCAGCCACTTTGGCTCGTTTTAGACCATCAAAAAACATCAGCTCGTCATCGTTCCCATCCCATGACTGACTGATGTCCATAATTGATTTAGTTGGTTTTAGCTTGTGCGGCAATCTTGATGACCGTGTTGGCCTGTTGTCCTTGAACCTTGGAAACTTGGGCCCCATTTTGCCATTCCACGGAATTAGCTTGCCCATTTTGAGCAGTGTCGTAAACCGTGACCGAACCACTGGTGACGTTTTTCGCCGTTAAGTCTTGCTTCTGTAATTGCGTGTTGACTTGGTTGGCAAACTTAGTCGGGTTCGTTGCAACGTCTTGGGTGTTCGCAATCGTTGTAACGGACCAACTACCCGTATTCCAGTGAACATAGACTTTGCCCATGGTGCCTTGAACCGTAGCTGAAGTGCCCGAGCTTAGCTTGACACTGTCACCCTGCGTATCAGCGACGGCACTGACTTGCTTGCTAGCATCGCTCGAGTTGTTATAGTCAGTTTGACGATAAGTGGCCGTGGTCGAACTCGTGCCGGCCTTGGTGTACTTCACGCTATAATTGCCTTTCGTCCCACTGGCAGCCGTCGCCTTCACCGTTTGATCGGTGCCTTTGACCGTCGTTGGTGCGGCAGTTTGGCTAACTGACGTGACTGTATCTGATGCCGCGTGCAACACATTCGTAACTGAAGGGGCTGCGAACAAGCCGACGACTAATATCCCAGTCGCGCTTGCAATGCCCAATTGAATCTTACGTTTAAAGTTCATACAAAAATACCCTCCTGATTTATCCAACAATTTAAATCTTGACTACTGTTCCACCTAATCTCAGTTCCACGGCCCAGTCAGCTACTTGAAGCAGCATTCAACGACGAGTGTTCCGCATCGGTTTATGTACAGCATGGTTCTGCTTGACAACTCGATGTTGACGATTGGTCCGAGCGCTGCTTGAACGCTTGGCACGGCTAACTCGCTTCAAGCTTACAGTGTGCCGCCGATTTTTAGACTTCGACCTTGAGCGACTTAAACGGGGCGCCCGTTTCGACTTAGCAACGCGGTGCACCCGTTTGGACTTAGTCACAGTTTTACGTTTAGCGACCGGCATCGTCTTATGACGAACCGGCGCCACCGATTTCACCACCGGCTTGGTAGTGGCGCTTTTTACCAATGGCTTCACTGAGTGCTGACTCGTTCGTGACTTGGTCGACCGCTGTTTTGATAACGACTTCAGACTGGTTCCTTTGGTCTGATGCAACCGTTTGATTGCACGTGTCGCCCGTACCACTGGCTTGACCCGCTGCTTGGCTGGCGTTGATTTAGTTGGCGATGACTGATTGCGCGTCGACGTAACTGCCAACTTAATCACGGGATGGCTTGGCCTTGTCGCCGGCCGTGGGTGATACACCGCAACCGCGGGCGTGGTGGCTCGCTGACTGGAAACGTGGTGCACAACTGCTTTAGTGGTTCCCAGCCACCATGAAACGGGGTGAACGCCTGTCATCACGCGACTGTTATCAACTGGTGCCGCTAATCCGGCCAGATGGTAACGGTCGGTATATTGCCACAACGCTGCCGGAACAATCGGTGGATTCCGCGTGATTGCGCCAATCCACTGCGCATCGAAACGCTGCCGCGCTTGATTGGCATACGTTAATGCAAAGGACGCGTACGAGTAAAAAATCAGTTTTTTCTTCGTCAACGACCGCATCTCGTGATACCAAGCGGCAACCGCCGCATTGGTCGATCCCGAACGGACCGTGTCGACCTCAAAATCCAACGCATAAAAACGGGCGGCTTTATTCGAACGCGCATAGAAGGCCTGGGCCTCACGCCGCGCACTCGCTGCATCCGTGAATTGCGAGAAATCATACTCACCAAATGGAATACCATAACGCACATACAGCGCCGTATTATTGACAGCGTCCCGATCCACGTAACCAATCCCATATTGGCGACGATTGATGACAAACAACACTTGCCCCTTCATCGCCTGAACCTGACTGGGCGTCAAACGGCCCTGCCACTCTGAGATATCAACGACGGCTTGCCCCTGCGCTTTTGCAGTGAGTCCCCCACTGAGACTAATTGCAACAGCAACAACAACGACCCAACCTAACTTGCTAATTTTCATGATGCGGCCCCTCTCCCCATGTCTGAATCCGCAATAAAACAATGAAAGTCGTCAACGGCCCACTTCCCCAAGTTCGGTCATTAACCTGCTAGCAACAGTTTATTATAATCAATATTAACATTCTTATCCTACCCAATCATAGGCCAATTTTAACGGAAAAGGACGTCAATTCGGTTTCATTTAAGTTACAGCTTGTTAACAACCGACCGCCCCTATATGGTTAATAATATGAACAAGTCTGGAAACCCGGAGATGCTTGTTACAATCAGGTTACAGCCGCCTATTTCCGTCACATGTCATTGACAATCAGCACCGATTTTGCCTGATTTGTAGTTATGTTTAGCCGCCAATTAATTGTCACTTTTATCCGCTAAGCTGGTGTTGATTTTGGTCCTTAACTTACCGCTTCGTTTGCACGGTGACCGACCATTAAATTCCGTAGTCCCCACCCAATTTTGTCAGGATACCCAAAAAGGCCGCCCCAAGAATTAACACTTCATTCTTGAGACGACCTTAACTGGTCAATGATTATTTTAATGTGGCAAGGTTAACACGATGGCTTGCTTACCCATCTGATTATATGCCGCTTCGAAATTCTTCCAACTGACCGCTTGTTGCTTATGGCCGTATGGATTGTTGATATAAATCACTTTCTTAGCGCGATTGAACCCGACGATCACAACGCTGTGCATATCATATGTAACCTTCACGGACCCTTGTGGCGTTTGCCAAGTCTGCATCGTGCTGACGGGCGCAAATGACGCCGTTGTAATCGTCCAAACTGGGCGACCCAATTCTAATTGCTTCAGAACCGTGCTAAAGCTGGACCCCGTTAAGTCCTTAACGTGACTGGTCTCGGTCTTCGCCAATTGATAGATTGGTTTGTGATAAACACCCAAACCTGGCTGATTACCGGTGATATCACCAACAAAGCCATAATTCGGATTCCCATGTTCCCCATCTGAATAAGTGAGTGGTACACTCGTAATCTTCGCCGCTAACTGATTCTTAGTCACGTTGATATGCGCGTAATTCATCAACATCGTCAGTGATGTGACCTCACAACCATTATATAAACGTGGTGTTGTCATCTGATTGACCAACGGCACATTCAATTTAACTTGATTGACCGTTTTCGGTTCCGATTGTGAACTAGATTCGGCTGCTTGGTTCGCTTGCCGATTCGTGAATGATGCGTCGATCCAGTCGGAAACCTGTGTACTAGTGAATCCAATGACCCCCAAAAGCACCATGGCAATTATGAGTAGCGTCCAATTACGGCGCCGCTTACGTAAATGTCTTGGCATCTGTTACCATCCGTTTCTCTAATTAATTTAATAAGCTCAGCTTACAAACAAGCTATGTAAGTATCATACCATGAAGTATTTCAGAAAACAGCTTTAATAACCGAAAGTTTTTCACGTGGCTATCTTGCCAACGGGGCAGGCTCGGTTAAGATAATATGGTCGTCAGTCATCGAAACCGCGTGGTGGTTCTTGTTAATTGCTGTCAACGCGACCCGATTACCTAGATTCCCGGAAAATTAGAAAAGAACGCAACTACTACTGAAAATTTACATAAACCCGTACTACTTCCAGCGGTTTCAACTGGACTGTCTCTAAATTTTAGCCCTGGCGCGTTTTAGTCATGGTTTATAACAATCGTTGTGAAATTTTAATCAAAGTTACTATTGATTAAAGCGCTTTCTTCATTACAATAGTAGTAAAAGCTAATTAATCATTTTGTTAATGACTGCGAAAGGATTTGACCGAAATGACACGCACTGATGACCAAATCGACAAACATTTACAATCCGCTCTGTTTGGGACCCCCGTCTTGCATCCTGATGAACAACACCGCAACCTCGGCACGTTTCATGAACGCATCGACCTCGGCATCACGTTCACACAGGCGCTGATGCGGGACTATTCTGCCGAACTGCAAACTGAGATGGACGCCCACCCCGACTACCAGTTGTTACTACACGGTCTCCTCGATGAGGACATATTGAATCGGTATATCAAACTCGCCAATCAACAACAAATCCGATTCGCGATTCGCAACGATTTAATGTACCAGCATACCCCGACTAGCCTTGCCGTGGCCCTGGTCGCCAATGACGCCATCAATCCGGCGACAATCGATATTGACGAGCGATTTCCGTTGCCACCCTTGAGCACGACCACCCCGCTGTCCCATGACCTTTTGCTGGACCATATCCATCAACACCTTGAACGCAACCGGCAACTGTTTAACGGCCGGCACCATTTAATTTGAGCGCAGTTGAAAAGTTTCAAAACACCATCCCAACTAAACAACGCACCCCTTGAGCGGTTCAATCAACAACCGCTCAAGGGGTGCGTTGTGCGCTGGCGACAAGTCACGTTACCCATACGCCAAATCATGAAAATACGTATTGTGCTAGTTATTTGTCATGATTCATGGTTAATACGTGCCAAATTGGCGTCCTGTTCGTCAGCCAATGGACGTCTTAGTCCGACTTCCGGGGCCGGCTGACAATTGCTGGAACGTGAGCCGACATCGATTTGAACTCACGCAGAAGACCACTGCGCAATTTTAAATACGAGTCTTATTCTAAGCCGGAAGCAGCCCACTTCCAGCTAAGAATAATTTGGCTACTGAGCATTGTCCGCCGCCCCCTCCAGTCGGGAAGCCGTTCGAATGGCGGATGAACGGCCACCTATCTGGGTGCAATTGACCACTAAATATTAGGAGACAGGTCCTTTGAGCAACCTTTTTTAATCGATATTGATGCTGCTTTATGGCATTTTGGTACTGACAAGATTACTGAATATGATTCGCCGGATATTAGTCTCGAATTTTGTCGATAGAATTACTTCCGTTTAGAATTAACGACATTGCTATCTCAAACGACTAGAGAAAATTCTGACAAGTTCAGTCAAGCTGCTTGTCAGAAGCCTTAAAGCTTAGGTAAAAAAGTTAACTATTGTTAGAACCAGTCCGACAGTTCAATATCAAAATTCCCCTGTACCAAGGAACCAACGATCAATCCATCAAAAATTGAGTCCACAATATTCGCCTTTCGAATACCTGGAAGCCGGTGTAGGACGAACAACACGACAGCTTTACGCTAACTCGCTTTGTTTCCAGCGGTTCTTAGCTGGCAGCACTTGAACCCCAAAAATAGCATGATTTAACCATCTTTAAAGCTAAAGAAAAACTAATGCAACATGTTTTAGAATATCAATTGCATTACACTAATCACAAGCGGTGGAATCAACAACGATGGCAACAAGTTGAGTGTACTAAACTGCTTGATTTTCAGCAGGCCAAGACCGGATGCTAAGATCAGAATCCCACCAACAATCGTGATTTCGTTGAGTATTACCGTACTCAGTGCGCCTTTTAACAGCAACGCCAGCACATAAATACTGCCTTGCCAACAAAATAACACCACGGCGGCCAATGCAATGCCAAAGCCAAAGGTCGACGCTAAAACGATCGACGTGATCCCATCCAGCATCCCATTGGTGAACAAAAAGGTGTAGTCGTGCTTCAAAGCAGCTTCGATGGGGCCTAAAATCGACAATGAACCAATGCAATACAACAAGATGGCCGTGGCCAGTCCTTCAGCTAAATTGCCACCAGCCAGCCGGCCCACCAACCGGTCAAAGCGGCCCTGAATATCTAGTGCTTGCCCAATCAGGCCACCAACTGCCAGGCTGACGATGAATAGCACCGGATACTTGCTTTGCGGCATCCGCTGAACAACCGCATTGATTCCAATCACACAAGCCGCTAATCCCAGCCCCTGAATCAAAATATCGTGATAGGCTGGTTTGATCCCTTTTTTAAAGAAATAGCCAACGATACATCCGGCCAAAATCATGCCAGTATTGAAAAACGTCCCAATCATGTCCTCACTCCTCCGTATCTCAATTATTATCCTCATTTATTTTTTCATAATTGCTAACAAAATTAAATCCAATCTGACAACCAGTAACACTCAATAATTGACCAATATGCGACCAATTAGACGGTCAAACTATTGGCTTGCATGGTGCCGTTGAGCTGATTAGGCTGCAGATCACAATAATCATCGCACTTAAGGTAACCACCGTATTTAAGGGAATCCAGATATTAAATGGCACGACAACGCCCAGTTCACCAGGCAATTGTCGTGCCATTTGAAATTACTGAATCAATCGGTCGCAATCGCCCTTATTTGGCTGTTGTCCGCGCCCGACCAGCTCGAATTTCTGCCAAATAGTGCTCACTTTGCGCACTGTCAAACTCGTTCTCGGACTTTCCGATGATGACCGCGGCCAATGAATTCCCGACCACGTTCACAACCGTCCGCCCCATATCAACAAGTCGGTCGATCCCGGCGATGAAGGCCAGTCCTTGCACGGGAACGCCAATCGTTGAAATCGTCGCCAGCAAAACCACGAACGAAGCGCCGGGCACCCCGGCGATCCCTTTGGACGTAATCATCAAAACGACCAGTAACGTAATTTGTTGACTCAGTGACAGGTGAATACCGTACGCTTGTGCCAAGAAAAGCGCCGCCAATGATTGGTAAATCGCCGAACCATCCAAGTTGAAGGTATAACCCGTTGGAATCACGAACGAGACGATGCCTTCACTAACGCCGTACTTACCCATTTTATCAATAATCCGTGGTAAGGCTGCTTCAGAACTCGCCGTTGAGAAACCGAGTACCATTTCATCGCGAATCACGCGTAATAAATGCCAGATGTTTAACCCGAACAATTTACCGACGATACCCATCACGACCACAATAAAGAGCGCCATCGTGATATAGGCCAGAATGATGAAATAACCCAGTGGTGCCAAGGCTTTTAATCCCATCTCTGCCACTGTGACGCCAATCAACGCACAGACCCCGATTGGCGCCGTGTGCATGACCCAATTAGTGACCTTGAACATCGCTTCTGCCACGGCATTCATGAAGTCCAAAATGATTTTGCCCTGTTCGCCGATCGCCGCGGTTCCTAAACCGAAGAAGACCGCAAAGAAAATGACCGGAATCATGTCACCAGCTGAAAGTGACTTGAACACGTTTGTCGGGATAATGCCCATCACTGTGGACCAGATGCCGTTGTGCGAGACGGTCTTGGCCGTCTGCACATACTGACTGATGCTCGAAGCGTGCAACTGGTGGATATCAATGTAATCGCCGGGATGGAAGACGTTACCCATCAATAACCCTAACGCGATTGCAATCGTGGTCATAACTTCAAAGTAAATAATCGTCTTTCCACCGATTCGACCAAGCTTCTTCAAATCGCCCATGTTCGCGATCCCCGTTATCAGACAGGCCACCACGATTGGTAGCACGATCATCTGGATCAGACTAATAAACATGGTCCCGATATTCTGCATCGCGGTGATGGCCGTCTTATTGCCATAAAAAACGACGCCCAAAATAATACCTAATACGAGTCCAATCAATATTTGCCAGCCCAAACTTAATCGAAACTGACGGTACCGCTTCATCTTTCCCTGCTTAGCCAAGCTATTCCGCCCCATTCTCATTTAGTGGATATTTAATTAATCTTTGACACACAATATTAATATTTTAGCACACCTAATCACAATATGAGAATTAAATTAAAAATTCCCGAAATTTTGTCATGGACGCCTGTCAGCTTGGTAGTTAGTATCCGCCTGGCACCTCATAATTCACCGGTCTGGCGGCTAAAGTGTCATTGGGATTGAGGCAAAAGCCGAACATTATTGATTACTCGAAATCCGAAGCAAGCACACTCCGGTAGTCTGCCGGTTTCAGAAGTTGTCACCCACCTGACCAGCATGCACCATCGACCGCATACTCAGCCGCAGTTCCCCTGACCGACAAGCATAAGCAGTCTGCCTAATCGTTTTTTATGACAGCCGGCCACTCCCTCAGACCAATCTTTTTGGACAATCGACCTCCCACAAATCAAAAAAATTAGCTTGAATCATCACCATCATCAGTGCCAATTCAAGCTAAAGCTTTCGTATTTTAAGTTAACGTTCAGTCACCACGCACGAAACGTCCTGACCTGGTTTGGCAGTGTCGCTATTTTGAGCGCGTCATCCGGTCGTAGACTGCTTCACTGACCCAGTCAGCTGTCCACATCCATAACACATGGCCGATACCTTCTGAGACGTGTTCCGCCATCGGTTGATCCTTGGCAGCCGGGACCGTTCCCAATGCTGGCAATAGGATATGATGGAAGGCCGTCCAGACGCCTAAGCCATAGAGGGCACTACTGCCACCCTTGGCTTGTGGATGCTTGCGAGCCCAGATGCTGTAAGCGACCGCAAAAGTCGTTGAAAAACCAAAGTGCATCACATAGCTGACGCCCGGTAGTTGTTGTCCCGAATAGGTATACGTCGCATGCGTTAAACTGGCAGGGACGCCGATTTGTTGCAATAATTGTTGTGGGGGATTGGTTTGGTCCCGTTCAGGCGTGCGTGGCGGTAACACATTCTCCCACCCTAACTTAACTAGACCAGAGATAATGCCACCAGTAACTCCTGCAATCACGGCGGCCCGGTGGTTAAACTGCTTCTTGACCATTAATAATTACCTGCCTCTCTATTCAATAAGTTAATCATACCAGCCTTTGGAACCATTTCGAAATGATTTATCTTCTGTTTTGAATAAAAAGTTTGCTTTTTAGGGAATCAGCGTGCTAAGATAAAACCATTCATTTATCACTCGATAAACGAAATTAAGGGAGGAATCGCAATGTATTTAGGATTAAAAGAAATGGGGCACGAAAAGCTGCGCTATGGCTTACTCAGTGGCGTTTTGTTACTGATTGCCCTCGTCGTCTTCATGCTGGCGGGACTGGCAAATGGCCTTTCCAACGGTAACCGTCAAGCGGTCGACCAGTGGCATGCTCAGACCGTGTACTTGAATAAAGACGCGAACCAGACCCTCTCTGCGTCCCAGCTTAAGTTGGCGGATCAAAAGCACCTGACCGGCGATGATATCGCGCCACTAGCCAGTTTGTCCGGAACACTTCGGACCACCAACAACCGACTCAAGACAACTGCCAGTGCCTTTGGAACGACCCGCGACAGTTTCCTGATGCCTAAGGTCCTGACCGGTCATAAAATCAATGGTAAAAACCAACTACTGATTTCTGCCGCACTCAAGGATAAGGGCTACCACCTCGGGCAAAAAGTCCGCATTGGGACGACCGACCATTACGTCACAATCGTAGGAACCTTTAAAGCCAGCACTTACAGTATTGCACCAACCGTTTATACCGATGTTGCGACGCTGAACCGGCTCAAAGGCAATCCCGTGATGAGTGGTGACCAACAACCCGTCAATGCGTTCGTCACCAAGAAGAGTCACTTCAAGAACTCAAAACACGGCGACATGCAACGACTGAGCATCGCGACCTTCATTGAAAAACTGCCTGGTTACAGTGCAGAACAACTGACGCTCAACACGATGATCTACTTCTTGTTCGTAATCGCCTTGGCCGTCATCGGGATTTTCATGTTCGTTTTGACCTTGCAAAAACAAGCCTTGTTCGGTGTCTTAAAGGTCCAAGGTATCGGAACCAAGCACATTTTAGCCGCCTTACTCACGCAAAGCGTTGCGATGGCCATCATTGGTATCGGGATTGGCTTATTGATAACGGTTGGTCTCGCCCAAATCATGCCGGCTGGTTTACCGTTCGCCATTGATTGGCCACAATTCGGTATCTACAGCATCGCGCTACTCTTAGCGGCCGTGGTCGGCGCCCTGCTTTCATGGCGGACCGTTGCTAAAATCGACCCAGTCGTCGCCATTGGATAAGGAGGAATCGTTAACATGACACAACCAGTCTTAGCTTTAAAAAATATCAATAAACAATTCGGTCACGGTCATACGGCAGTCAACGCCCTGACTGACGCCAATTTCGAAGTCAGTGCCGGTCAATTTGTGGCCATCATTGGGCCATCCGGTTCTGGTAAATCGACCTTCTTAACGATTGCGGCCGGCTTACAAACGCCAACTAGCGGGCAAGTCGTTTTAAACGGCCAACCATTGACCAATCAGACCGAGAAACAACGACTCGCCTACCGGTTTAACGAAATTGGCTTTATTCTGCAAAGCTCCAACCTGATTCCGTTTCTCACCGTCTGTGAGCAGTTCAAATTAGTCGACAAAATGGCGAAACGGAAGTTCAACCAATCAGGTACGGATGAATTACTAGCTGAATTAGCCTTAACTGAGGTCCGCAATGCTTACCCGAGTGACCTCTCCGGTGGTGAACGTCAACGGGTCGCCATCGCCCGCGCACTCTACAACGACCCCAGCGTTATCCTCGCCGACGAACCCACTGCAAGCTTGGATACCCCGCGTTCAATCGACGTGGTCAAACGCCTCGCCACTGAAGCCCACCAACACAACAAGGCAATCGTCATGGTGACCCATGACCAACGTCTCATTGACGACTGCGATGTGGTGTATCAGATTGAAGACGGTAAAATGAGCCGGCGCGATTAGTTACCTCGCGCTTCTGAAAACTCGCTGTACACTATGAACACCACATCCGATACTAAACGACGTCTCAATCTGAGGCGTCGTTTTTTATATTACGGCATTCCACAATACGAGTATGACCGTTTTTTCCTGCCGTCGTAGTCTCAGTTCATAACAAGTATGTGAGTTGTGCTGATTAATCTGTCATAAATCATGTCATTTTTTAAGTTCAGAGGCTGCCAGCTGAGGCCCGCTGGAAACAGTTGCGAGTTACCGTAAACTTGCTGTGGTGAATGCTTCCTACCCCGGCTTACAGGCATTCTGGGCAATGGCCGGAACGTGGTGGACGCAGATTTAAGCCGACAACCCACGTCTTAAATACTGGTCTTTCACTAACCAAGCAAAGAACGCTTGCTAAGTGAAATTTCACCACTTGGCCTTGCCCAGAATGCCTTCCAGCCGGGACAATATTCGAAAGGCAGACATTTGCGGACCGAACTTTCAATGAACTGTTCGTTGATTCCTGGTAGACAGTGATTTTGACATTCAACGGTCAGACTAGTTTCTAATGATAGCTATGCTTTCTTGCTGGTGCCATCAGACGAGCGACTTTACTGAAGTTGTTAGAATTTTCTCTGGTCGCTTGACGTAGCAAAATCTTGAATTCTAAACGTGATTGCTGAAAGGCTAAATTACTGATTTGTCGTTCACCGCTCCAAAGCAAAATCAGGCTTCAAAATGGAAGTTTATTTCCACTTTGAGGTCTGATTTTGTTTTTGGGGGGATTTCTCCACAGTGATTTGATAATTCGGCAGTTTTTTCAGCAATCTCTTCTAAACATAGGTAATTCTATCAACTGAATTCAAGACCAGTTGCCATTCAAATAATATTCAGGTGGTCTTCTCAATAATTAAACGCTATAAGTCAGTATCAATACTAGTTAAACGTTTCTCTCAAGGACCAGTCTCTCATACTCAATGCTCAATTGTTCCAAGGTAGGCGGTCGTTCATCTTCCATTCGAGCGGGTTCCCGACTGGAGGGGCTGGCTGACAATGCTCAAGGGCGAAATTCTTCTTGTCCGGGCGGGTTTCCCGGGCTAGAAGAAGACTCGTATTTGAAATTGCGCAGTGATCTTCTGCGTGAGTTCAAATCGATGTCCGCCCTGTTCCAGCGTTGTCAGCCAGCCCCGGAGGTCGGAATAGGACGCATCTCTGGCTGACGAACAGTAAGCCAACTAACGGACCAATTTTAATCATATTTAATCCCAATTGATAACAGTCACGCTTTCAATGATGTCGGCACAGATTCCTCACTCGTGATATTACCGTGCAAAAAAGCCAGCTCAAGTGAGGTCACCCGAACTGGCTGAATATCATTTTTAGCGATTAATATTTTTATATCAAACGGCTCTAATTAGCTTGTGGTAATTTGTAGCGTAAGGCGCGATACACCAGCGCGACCACGTATACCGTAATAAAACGGTCGAGGTAATCAGTACCCACCTGAATCAAGAACACTGCCAGTGGTTTTGCCATTCCAGTCCCTAATAACAGTTGGACTAGCATGCTAGAACCTGATGACGTGATGCCTTGGAACAATATCACGGTGATTGCCGTCGACAACAGTGTGCCGGGTAACGAGATGACCGCCGCTAACCACCAGTTGGACCGCCATGTTCCAGGTTTGACCCGCCGGTAGAGCAAACCAGCGACTAGCCCCGTCACCAATTGAACTGGCATGAAAAATAGTGAGTATAAATCAGTTGTGGCACCGACGATCACACCCGTCGCACCACCAGCCAGCATCCCACCGAGGGGCCCAAAGACCGCCGCAGCGAGGACCGTGCCAATCGAATCAAGGTAAATCGGTAATTTTAGCATCAGCGCAATGTTACTCCCGACGAAGTTCAAAGCGATGCACAGCGCTAGTAAGGTAATCGTCCGCGTCTTTATTTTTCGCATGGCGTCACCAATTGGTTCAGGACTTGGGTCAAATCAGGCTCGGTCGCCCCGAATACAGTCGTCAAGAATAGCCGCCAGAACGCTGGGACATCAACATCCGTCATAATTTCACTATTAGCCGGCGTGTGCCAGAAGTCATGGTCATCGACAATCGACTGACCGCGGGCAACCCCCGTCGTCGCCACCGTCGTATAACTTTCGAAGCCCGCTAAAATGGCCGGGTCAATCATCGCAGCCACGGCCAACGGATCATTGATGACACAGCCAATCACCCGTTCGTACTGCCAATGGAAATCAAAATAGAACTTGGTGATTTTTTCGACAAAGGATCCTAGCTCAGGATTGATGTCTTTAATATACGTCAACAAACTCGGCGTTAAGACGATTTTTCGCGTGACATCTAAGCCGACCATTTGAATCGGGACCGGCATTAAATCAAAGACGACTTTGGCCGCATCCGGATCACACCAGAAATTATATTCTGCCACTGGTGAACAATTGCCATGACTGCGATAACTGCCGCCCATCAAGGTAAACTGTTCGACTTGTTCAAATAGTTGCGGGTCACGCTGTAGTACCGTGGCAATATTGGTCAGTGGTCCCAATGCCAGAATTGACGTGGTCGGTGCTTCGGTCAGTGTATCCACAATAAAGGAAACGGCATCCTGAATCGGCCGAACCGCTGTGACTTCCGGAATCTGGCTATTCCCGAGGCCATCATCACCGTGCGTGTCTTGTGCACTGGTGTACGGCACTTCCAGTGGACGGTTGGCGCCTAAGTAGACCGGAATATCCAATCGATCTGCCAAATCTAAAATTTTGAGGGCATTTTCTGCCCCGATGTGGGTGGGCACGTTCCCACAAACGATCGTAATCCCAATCACATTAAGTGCCGGTGATTTTAATGCCAGTAATAAAGCTAAACTGTCATCGATTCCGGGATCGCAATCAATAATAACGTTACGGGTTGCATTCATTCTCCTACCTCCGATTACTGAAGTTCTTGGTTTTTTATTCTGGGCAGTTTACGAACCAGACCAGCAGATTGCAACCAATCATACTGAATTGTATGAAATGCTAGTCCAATTATAGCGGAGACGACCGTAATTGAAAACCACCAAAACGGTACTGTTAACGACATTCAAGTGGTTAGAACGTTTCGCCGGTGCTTGCGCCATTTTCCACGCCACCCATTCGTCCATTAATTATGTAACTGAACTTTTACCGGAGTTCAGTAAGTGTAGCGCTGGAAAACATGGTACAATGTGACTACTAAAGATAAAGTAGGTGTCGAATCATGCGTAAAGTTCAGTTTTATGGGGCCATTTCAATTGACGGTTACCTTGCGACTAAAGATAATCGTCTCGACTGGTTATTCCAGACGCCCGGCGCTAACGATGCCCCTACCGAAGCGTTCATGCAGCAAGTTGATACGGCCATTATGGGTCGCCATACTTACGAGTACACGATGGAACAAACGACCGATCAGCTCATCAATCCTTACAATCCAGCGACTCGCAACATTGTGATGACGAGCCAGCCGCAACCAGGTGACGAGCGCACGCAATTCACCAACAGCCCGGTTGCAGACATTGTTCAAGACCTCCGACTAGCGCCCGGTCGTAACATCTGGATCGTTGGTGGCGCCGGCGTCTTAATGCCACTACTCGCCGCGGACCTGATTGACGACCTCTACATTCAAATCGCACCGATCATCCTCGGCACTGGCATTCCACTGTTCACTGCCGTGGCGCATCAGCAACGCTTTGAACTGGTCGCAACCAACCACTATGACCAACTCGCTGAAGTCCATTTTCAACGACTGCCAACTGAATAGCATGCAAAAGACCGATTTGGCAATCATCGCCAAACCGGTCTTTTCTTCAAATCCATTTGTATCAATTAACGGCTAATCGGGTAACGACTGACCACAGACTCAAGCTGCGGCCTGCCGTTTCACTGCCCCACGCAGGAGTAACGGGGCAATCAAGGTTGTCAGAATAATTGCCGTGATAACTGCCGAATACCGGTCAGCTGACAACAATTTCCCTTGATACCCAATCTGCGCAATAATCAGCGCCATTTCACCCCGCGAGACCATCCCGGCCCCGATTTCATACCCACTCAACCAGTTGAAGCCGGCTAAACGTGCACCAATTCCGGCCCCGAGTAATTTCGTGATGATTGCCGCAATCGTAATCACGACAATGAACCAGAAATCGCTCAAGAAGCCTTTAAATGACATGTTCAAGCCGATGCTGACGAAGAAGACGGGGATGAAGACCGCATTCCCAATCGGCTGGATATGGTCATCAATGACCTCGTGATAATCGGTCTGACCAACTGCAATACCAGCGAAAAATGCCCCAATCACGGCACTCAGGCCAATCATATCGGCTAAATAAGAGAGGCCAAAACAAATCACCAGCGACATCAGCGTAATCGACGTCGGCACTAATAGTGCATTCCCGACCGCCATCAAGTGTGGCACGACCCATTTGACCACGAAGAACAAGGCAATGAAGAACGCCAGCTGAATCGCTAACGACAACCCCAGATTCGTCGAGGCGTGACTCCCTCCACCGCTGACTTCACTACCGAATAGGCTAATCATCAGACTTAAAATCAGCACGGCCAGTACGTCATCCACGACGGCCGCACCCAAAATCGTGGTGCCTTCCTTACCATCGAGTGCGCCAAGTTCTTTCAACACGGCCACAGAAATGGAAACCGACGTCGCCGCAAAGGTCACGCCCAAAAACAAACTTTCAGTAGCATTCAAATGAAACATCTGACTGCACCAATCAATGACGCCGACGGGCAAAATCACACCCAGCACGGCGACTAACAGACTGGGACGCCAATATTTTTTTAATAACTGTAAATTACTTTCCAACCCGGCCATGAACATCAAGATGATAACGCCCAGTTCGGCGAAGTCCTTGATGAAACTCGTGGCTGAGACCCAGCCGAGCACAGCGGGACCCAAGACGATACCACTCAACAACTGACCAATCACGGCCGGTAAGCCCATGCGGACACTCAAATGGCCAGCGACCGCGGTCACGATTAAAATTAATGCTAAACTACCAACGTAATCCATTAAATCCTCCTAATTCCAAAAAAAGACACGTCAAGAAGCGACTACCCAACCCAAAAGTAGTCCGCATTCTTGAAGTGTCCTTCAACCGTAAAAACTATTCGTGGAACTAGTATAGCATATTTTCATGAGTCTGGCCGTGACAACTGCTCGTGAAAGCGGTTATAATAAGTTTACATTCTGTTAATCGAAAGGTCGCTTCGTCGTGTTGAATATTCCAGATTTTCGTCAACGTTTTGGTTTCTTAATTTTTTCCATCTTACTTAATTCTGCCGCTAATGCTCTGACGATTTCAACTAGTCTCGGGAGTGCGGTCTGGACTGGCTCCAGCGTTAACCTCTCCGACTGGACGCATATCTCACTCGGAACGACACTCCTCTTATACGGCGTGGTCGTCACCATCCTCAATCAACTGTTATTGGGGCATTTTGACCGGCGCCGCTTTATTTCTAATCTCCTATACATCGTGCCGTTTAGCTACCTCGTGCAGTTTATCGGCTATTTCTGGGATTGGCTGAGAATTCCGGCACTCCCACTGATTCCGCGCCTGATTCTCAACGTCTTAGGCTTGTTAGGGGTGGCCGCGGCCGTGTCCATTTATCAACGGTGTAATTTAATTCAACATCCCAACGATGACTTATCGTACATTTTACGGTTCCGGTTCCTCCACGGCTCAGCCATCATCGCGCAATGGACCAGTTATCTGCCACCTCTCGCGATCATCGTCATCTCATTTTTCGCCACTGGACACCTGCGTGCGATCGGGTTCGGTACCGCCTTTGCCTTAATTGCCCAAGGCGCCATCATGGGCTGGTCGGATCACCACGTCTTTCCACGCCTCAAGCACCACGTCGACGTTGCTCAGGCCCATCACTCCGCTTAAACGCGTATTGACAAACGCCCGCGCCAACCCCAATAATGGGACTATTCTAATTTATTGGGGTCATGCACATGAATCTTACGCAACTTACGAGTCAAATTGTTTTGATGTTCATTCTGATGTTGGTCGGACTACTGGTGAATAAGCTCGGCTTTATGCATGCCCAGACTTCGACTGACTTAACGAACATTCTATTGTACATCGTTTCACCCTGCCTGATTATTCAGGCGTTTGAGCAATCGTTCTCGGCGGATCGATTGCAGTTACTGGCACGCGTGATTGTCGGTATTATCATCATTTACATTATTATGATTATTGTGACTCAGCTATTATTCAAACCAGTGGCGGATCCAAATTTGCGGCGAATTATGCGCTACGGTTCGGTTTATTCGAACGCTGGCTTTATGGGCATTCCACTGACCAGCTCACTATTCGGTGCGACCGGTGTCTTCTTCGCGGTCGCATCGCTGGCAGCCTTTAATATTTTCAGTTGGACGCACGGCATTAGCCTGTTTACTGGCCGACAAGGGAACCGCCGTGAAAACTTCAAGCAAATCGTGTTGAATCCCAATATCATTGCCATCGTGGTCGGTTTAATTCTGTTCGTGACGTCATTTCGGTTACCAACCATCGCGAATAGTGCGATTAAATACGTGAGCTCGGTCAACACGCCACTATCGATGATCGTCATCGGTAATAGCCTGGCGGATGTCAAACTAAATCGCGCCACACTTGATAAGCGCCTCTGGTGGGTGCTGTTGCTTCGTAATTTACTGTTCCCGTACCTAGCGATCGTCGTCCTGCAGCTGATGGAAATCACTGGTGTGCCGCTGTACACGACCGTGTTGATGGCCGCCTGTCCAGTTGCCGGCATCGTCGTCTTATTTTCGCTGAAAGTCCACGGCAACCCCGGTCCCGCGGTCGCACTCATGAGTATTTCAACGATTCTAAGCGTCGTCACGATTCCAATCGTCTTTGCACTTGTGAACTTACATTAGCGCTAGCAACAAGCTAGGCCTAGCGGGTACATGGCATTCAAACCAGCGCTACTACCCAAATAAATCTAAAATAGACGTATCAGAATTATTGAAAATCCTGACACGTCTATTTTTTGACAATCGATTGCCTTGCGCTGATTCATATCACCTAGTTAATCCTCAGCGTTATTTTGCGGCCACGTTTAACGGTGGTGTCTGAGCCATCCGGGGCTGCATTAGTCCGGTTGGTGAGAATAATTGGTCAGTGAGGGCTTCTGGTAATAATTCGCGCTGGCGTAATAATGCCGGGATAGCTTGATGGGCAGCCAATGCTTCCTTGATCAGGGTCGTCGTCATTTCATAACCTAGATACGGTGCTAGGACCGTTGCGGTGATTGCGGAGTGTGCGACTTGGTCTGCACACCGTTCCCGATTGACCGTCAATTGCCGAACACAGTGATCGACCAGCGTTTCAATAGCGTGTTGTAAATGGGCTTCGCTGGCCAACAAGACGCGTAACATGATTGGTTCAAAGGCATTGAGTTCCAGTTGCCCCGCCTCCGCCGCCATAGTGACCGTTGTATCGTTGCCCATCACTTCAAACGCGACTTGGTTGACCACTTCTGGAATAACCGGGTTGATTTTTCCAGGCATGATTGAGGAACCAGCTTGTTGAGCAGGTAAATTCAACTCACCAAATCCGGCTTGGGGACCACTCGCCAACAATCGTAAGTCATTGCTGAATTTCGATAGGTCGACAGCTAGGGTCTTCATCGCGGCCGAAAAGGCGACAAACAAATCACAATTTTGCGTCGCGTCGATCAAATCATCCGCAGCGACCAAAGTTAACCCCGTATTCCGTTGTAGCTGTTGCAGAATCTGCTGCTGATAGGTCGCAGTGGCGTTGATGCCAGTCCCAATTGCCGTCCCACCTAAATTGACCAACTGTAACTGTTCCCCCGCCTGCCGAATCCGGCTCAAATCGCGTTTGAACAACTGGTAATAGGCATGAAAGGTCCGTCCATAGGTGGTAGGAACCGCATCTTCAAGCTGGGTTCGCCCAACTTTGATGGCGTCCTGATAACGCTGAGACTTGACTAACAGCGTCTGGACCAGTCGACTGAGGGCCGTCAATAAACCTGGCAATTGAATTTGAAGCGCCATTTTACCAGCCGTTGGAAACGTGTCATTAGTCGATTGTGATTGGTTGACGTCATCGTTGGGATGCACGGTCACCGCTGGCACTAATTGGTGCGCCAGATTAGCAACGACTTCATTGACGTTCATGTTCGCCGAAGTGCCGGCGCCACCTTGAATCGCTGGGACAATGAAGTTATCCGCGTAACGTCCGAGCAGCAACTGATTGCATGCCGCAATAATGGCTTGCGCCTTAGCACTCGTTAAGGTTCCAGCAGCCGCATTGACACTGGCAGCGGCCTTCTTGATTTGAACGAGGCTTTGAATAATCAGCGGATGCATCAATTCCGTAGAAATCGGAAAATTATGGACCGCACGCAAGGTATGAATCCCATATAGGGCATCGTCTGGAAACCGCTAACTCACCAATACAATCTGCTTCAATTCGCATAGCAAAACCCTCTTATTTAGATTTCATGTAACATCTTCTAACATGAATAACTAGAGTTTAGACCATTTTTATTGAAATACAATCCTTTTAATCGAGTTGTGTGTAAACTAAAGTTCAACCTCGATTCAGATTAAGATACATCGGATTCATCATCGTCAGACTTCACATTGATTAGTCGTCATCCGCAAGCAACGACTATACCAATTATTAAGTTATTACACAAACGTTAATAATCTGCGAGTAATCTGTAACCGTTCGTTTATAAATACTTGTCCTCTAATGCGTTGTGCTAGTTATGATTTAGCTTTAAAGATGGTTAAATCATGACAATTTCTAAGTTCAAGTGCTGCCAGCTGAGACCCGCTGGAAACAAAGCGAGTTAGCGTAAAGCTGTCGTGTTGTTCGTCCTACACCGGCTTCCAGGTATTTCTGACAACGCTGGAACGCGATGGACACAGATTTAAGCCGACAACCCACGTCTTAAATACTGGTCTTTCACGTTAGCTGCAATGTGGATGAAACGTGTTCGGGTCAGACTGGGACTTCCGGTTAGCTAAGCTTCCTAACCCATGTTTTAACTTTTCGAATCGCGGTTTCACTGAATTTGTCAGAACTTTCTCTAGTCGTTGGAGATAGCAAAGTCTCGAATTCCAAACGACGGCAATTTAATCAACTCATTTCAAGGCCACTGTCCGTTGAATCTTGCGAATAAAATTCAACTGATTTTTTCAGTGATTAAGTGTGATAAAGCATTATTGACTCCGATTAAAAGTTTGTTTGAAGGACCAGTCACTTAATACTCAGTGGTCAATTGTACCCAGATAGGTGGTCGTTCATCCGCCATTCGAACGGCTTCCCGACTGGAGGGGCTGGCTGACAATGCTCAAGGGCGAAATTCTTCTTGTCCGGGTGAATTTCCCGGGCTAGAAGAAGACTCGTATTTGAAATTACTCAGTGTTTTTCTGCGTGAGTTCAAATCGATGTCCGCCCTGTTCCAGCGTTGTCAGCCAGCTCCGGAGGTCGGACTAAGACGCGCATCGGCTGACGAACAGGACGCCAACTTGTCATGATTTAGCCATGAATCATGACAAATTAACTAGCACAATGCGTGTCCTCTAGTAATTTTTCAAGCCGAATATAGGTCAATCCAAAAGAAGCTGCTTCCACCAAATAAGAAGACTAATCTGACTCAAATCGAAGACGTCTGAAAATAGTCCACTATGCCGCCACAAACGCCACGCCACACACAATCTTTCATTGATTCCTTTAATGCCAGTTGAATCTTTAATTTCGTTCAATTGCTTTAGATAAATCTGATACCAAGTTTTTGAAACCTTTCGCGCGACTTGCACGTTTAGTCAATCAATCCTGACAACATTCACAACAATCATTGCGACTTATCTCTATGTCTAGTTCTCGTTGTGGCACTAATTCTGAGCCTGGCGTGCTACCACGCGTGGATAATGAATGAAGTGCGCGTAAAAGCCCATCACCAGTACCACGACGGCTAATCCACAAACGCCGTTCCAACCAGCTAGGTTCCACAAGACGTTACCGCAAAACGAACCGAGTGCCCCGCCCATGAAGTAACCGAACATGAAGACGGAATTGAACCGGCTGCTAGCATGGACATCGATGCTCTGGATGCGCGCCTGATTGGCGACCTGTCCGAATTGGGTCCCCAAATCAAGAATCACGATGCCAACAATTAGTCCAGCGATGTGGGTTCCACTTAACCAGAAGACGACGTAGGCCAGTGTAGACAACACCAACCCCAGTCCAATAATCGTTCGTGGATGAAAACGGTCCGCCAGCCGACCAATCAATGGGGCTGCAAGAACCCCCGTTACACCTAATAAGGCCAGCAAACCGGCTTCACGACTGCCCCAGCCATATTGATGTTGCAAATAGAAGACCAAGGTCGCCCAGAAG
The DNA here is from genome assembly GCF_023806745.1 of Lactiplantibacillus sp. B652. Classification (NCBI taxonomy): domain Bacteria; kingdom Bacillati; phylum Bacillota; class Bacilli; order Lactobacillales; family Lactobacillaceae; genus Lactiplantibacillus; species Lactiplantibacillus sp. B652. The sequence continues at coordinate 23,750 of NZ_JAMSKY010000014.1, forward strand.
ATATTGGAAACACCAAACAGCACAAACCCGTTGACCGCAGACGCACGCAAAACTGGATAGCGACGCAACAACTTTGGGACCGTTTTAATCATTTCCCGATAAGTGGTGGCATGTGCAGTGACTGGATCATGGGGCAATTTTTGCCATAAAATCACCCACAGGCCCGCAATCAAAATGGCAGCAATCAGATAAACCATCTGCCATGGCAGGTAGCTGGCCAACACACCGCTCACCGTCCGTGACAGCAAGACCCCGACTAACAGTCCGCTCAAAACATTCCCCAATACTTGACCACGTTGCTGCCGAGGGGCTAAGAAGCCCGCGTATGGAATAATCACTTGTGGTGCGACTGAGGTGACCCCAATCAACACACTGGCGATGGCGTACACCCAGATATTGGGCGCAACAAATGCCAGCAATGCTGAAACAATGGCGAGTACGAGTAACCGCATAATGAGCGTGCGCCGATTCATGATATCACCCATCGGTACGATCAATAGCAGGCCAAATGCATAGCCTAATTGCGTCAGCATCGCCACCGCTCCGACGACGGCGTTAGCAAGATTGAACTGCTGAGCAATATCCGCTTCGATTGGTTGGATGTAATTGATGTTGGCGACCACGATTGCCGCGGAAATCGCCATTAATAAGACGGTACTTTTGTTTAAAGATTTTGAATTCACGTTAATTTCCTTCCTAATTTACAAGATTGACTGTATCTTCAAATTAGAAGGCTTGTTCGACCCGTATAATCAACCAGTGTTTTAATTGCCGGTCGACGGGCCGTTCCATTGAATTATTCATCGTTCATCATAAACTCCTTTATTGCAATAATCCTTATTTTACCACGCAAATCCGCCCTTTCGCACGTCTGCTTGGGACCAATCAATAGGCTTGACCCGCGCATCGTGCTATACTTATTGATTGTTCATTATTACAGAATCTATAAAAAGAAAGGACGGTACTATGCCAACTCAGAATTCAACGTTACCGCTCGATGCAAACGGCAAACCTTACCACCGGACTTGGTTAGTGTTGACTTTGCTCGTCGGAACGTTTACGACTTTTATCACTCAAACGTTGTTGACCACGGCTTTTCCAACGTTAATGACTGATTTTCACATTTCCGCAACTGCTGTTCAGTGGTTGACCACTGGCTTCATGCTGATTATGGGTATTATGATTCCGGTCAGTGCTTGGTTACTCACCCGAATCAATTCCAAATATTTATACCTAACTGCCATGGTCATCTTTGGCCTGGGAACGACGCTGGCGTACTTCGCCGTTAACTTTCAGATGTTACTGATTGCCCGAATGATTCAGGCAATGGGGGTCGGAATTTCCGCACCCGTCTTTCAGACCATCATGTCATCGGTCTACCCGCCAGAAAAACGGGGCTCAGCGATGGGAACGGCCGGAATCGTTATTGGTCTAGCACCAGCCATCGGTCCGACCCTGTCCGGATGGATTATTGATAACTATTCTTGGCGGGCGCTCTTCCTATTCATCTTGCCAATCAATATTCTCGTGATTATCGTGTCACTATTCACCTTACGAAAGGTATTACCGACATCCAAACAACCGATTGATTAGTGGTCCGTGTTAATCTCCACGATTGGTTTTGGTAGCATGTTGTACGGTTTCTCATCCGTCGGCAATTCCGGCTGGGGCGACCCAATCGTACTCACAACCTTAGTCATCGGTCTGATTTTCATCGGTCTCTTCGTCTGGCGGCAACTTCATATGGATCAGCCATTATTGGAATTACGCGTCTTTAAAATTCCAGCGTTTACCCTATCCGCCATTTTGACTGCCCTCGCCTACATGGCCATGATGGGGGTCGAAATGATTTTACCGATGTACATTCAAACGGTACTGGGCCGTTCAGCCATGGACTCCGGGCTGATTTTATTGCCTGGTGCCATTATGATGGGGATCATGAGCCCGATTACTGGTCGTATCTTCGACCATATTGGCGCTCGCCGACTTGCGATGACCGGGATGTTATTATTAACACTCGGAACCGCCTTCTTCCTGTCGATTAGCGCAACGACTCCTATCTTGTGGATCATTGTCGTTTACGCGATTCGGATGTTTGGCCTAACGATGGTAACAATGCCCGTCACGACCACTGGTATCAACGCGTTACCGTTCCGGTTGATCTCTCACGGGACTGCCGCTAATAATACGCTACGGCAAGTTGCCGCTTCAATGGGGACCGCCGTCCTCATCAGTGTCTACTCGAGTGTGGCCAAGTGGCAAATGCCAGCCCACCACCTCTTGACCCAAGCGCCGCTGAAATACAAGCAAGCTGGTATCACGGCAACTTTAACGGGTTATCACATGGCGTTCGTCGTTTCTCTGATTTTCTGTGCAATTGGCTTTGGTTTGACCTACTTCTTGAAGGCCAACCATTCGACCACACTCAGTCAGGAGGATGATGCCGCATGATTATCGTGTTATTGATTCTCGCCACTTTTGTCTTTGCCGGTGCGATGATTTTTGCCCGAGCGGGTCGCACGCGTGTCCTCACGACGCTCATTAGCGGTCTAATCATCGCTGGTGGACTCGGTGCCCTCATCCTGAACGATAATTATCATTGGGGTATGCATCAAGTGACACAGACGCAAATCCAAGATTTGGCTCCCTTGCAGTCGAAACGCACCGCATTACGCGTTCAACAACTAGGAACTGGTTCGGAGCGCGTCAAGGGTGCCACAAAAGCCAGTCGCACGGTCGCCGCAACCACGACCACAACTAAGCTCACGACTGGAGTGCCTGCTCAAGTTCAGATCAGAACGACCACTTGGCAGTTCAAAAACCACTGGGCGCGCGTCCTCTTCAGCCTTGGCAATACCAAGACTAAGGTCGTCGCACGTCAGTATTTATTTACAATTCCCAAAACTTGGCAAGTGATTACGGTTAAAAGTTAATCATTAGGTTACTTAGCAAACAACTATTAGTTATAAAAAGGAACGCTCAACTGAAAAAATCAGTTGGGCGTTCCTTTTTTGAATGTGTTGTTAGAATGATGGATTCACTATCTGTGCGTCGTGCTAGTTGTTGTTAGCATTATAACTGATTGAACCCTGCTAATTGTTTAGCTTACTGTTCGTCTGCCGGTGATCTTCCTACTCCGACTTCCGGGGCCGGCTGACAATTGCTGGAACGTAAGCCGACATCGATTTGAACTCACGCAGAAACCCACTGCGCAATTTCAAATACGAGTCTTATTCTAAGCCGGAAGAAGACCACTTCCAGCTAAGAATAATTTGGCTACTGAGCATTGTCAGCCGGCCCTACAGTCGGGAAGCCGCTCGAATGGCGGATAAACGGCCACTTAATTTGGCGCAATTGGCTACTGAATGTTGGGAGACTGGCTCTTCAGGCAAACTTTTATGAATCGTTATCGATGGTGAGTTATAACATTTATATGTTAATGCGCTTGTCTAAGCATTATTCGCTAATTTCCAGTCGTTGAGCATTCAGGAATTTTTCAGCCCAGGCGACTAGAGTTTATGCGACCCATGTTCGGTAATGTTTCTGGCTTCCGAAAGCAAAACACGAGTACGCTAATTTAGCGATTATCAGAAACAAGTCTTACAGTTAAATATCAAAATAACTAGTTTCTAAGAATCAACGACCAATTCATCAAAAAGTTGAGTTTGCACATGTCTGCCTTTCGAATACTGTCCCGGCTGGAAGGTATTCTGGGCAAAGCCAAGTGGTGAAATTTCACTTAGCAAGCGTTTTGTGCTTGGTTAGTGAAAGACCAGTATTTAAGACGTGGGTTGTCGGCTTAAATCTGTGTCCACCACGTTACGGCCATTGCCCAGAATGCCTGGAAGCCAGCCTAGGACGCAGCTATCAAATCAGGTTTACGCTAACTCGCCTTGTTTCCAGCGGGCCTCAGCTGGCTGCTTTTGAACTTAAGAATGGTAAGCCCTACTTTCAGTAACACCTTATTCCCGCAAGCCTTGATAATACATCGTTGCGCTTAATTCATACACGTTCTCATCGTGGTCACCATCTAATAAGTGTTGCCCGCGCGGTTCGGTTTTGAGAAATTTAAATTCTGACCGTTGTGCGACGGCATTGCTAGCTTGATTGTCGACGGCTGCACGAATTCGTAACCGTTGGCGGTGATAGTGGTCAAAGCCCAAATGACAAATACCGCGGACTGCCATTGTCATTACGCCCCTCCCTTGAAATTGCCGTCCCAACCAATAACCAACGTTGGCACTATCATCACTGTCTCCAAAATGGTCACAACTGATCATCCCGGCCACTTGTTGGTTAACGACAATGACTAGGTTGAGTGCCTGGCTCCGGGCCAATTGCGCTTCAGCCGTCATCAAAAACTGCTGCTCATCATCAAGCGTCTGAAGTGTTGCGACCCACGGTAAATAATATTGATACTGATCCCGATTGGCCTTTAATAATGCCAATAACATCGGTGCGTCCTGTTGTGGCAGTGGTGCCCGGAGTTCAATCGTTGGTGTGACGTGATAACTTAACATCTGCATCCCTGCTTTCTCGACAAAAAATCGCAGTCATGATTAATTAAATTATTAACCATTATTGCGATTTAAGTGATAAAAATCAACTAATGTCGGAGCAAAGCCGTAATCAAAATCAACGCACTTACGACCTGCAGCGTCCCCACGCCCAGTCCGTATAACGCTAAGCGCTTCCCGGCTTTCAAGAAATTAACTAAGTTCAGCCGTAAGCCAATCGCTGCTAGTGCGATGATTTCAAACCAACTACTGATTGTATGCGCGGTCGTGCCAACGATTGCTGGCAACGAAACCAAGCTGTTCAGTGCACATAAAATCAGAAATCCCGCGACATACCATGGGAGCCAGTGACCATTTCCGTTGCCACTGACGACCGCATCTTCAGCCAATTCGTTTTCTAGTGTCCGTTGATGTAAGCGACCAAAAATCAGCACGACGACCACTAACATCATAATCCGCATAATTTTAAAAATCGTGGCAAATTGCACGGTCGTCTGATTCACCATACTTGCTGCGGCTACCACTTGACCGACGGATTGCAAAGTCCCACCAATCAAAGCCCCTTTGAGGATCACACTGCCGCCAAATACGGCCATCCCCAGTACGGGCAGCGTTAGCATCAGCACGGTTCCCATCAAATTGACCAGCGTAATCACAGTCCCCTTATCATCTTCATCGGCATCAATCACTGGTGCAATCGACGCAATCGCAGAAGAACCACAAACCGCGTTTCCCCCAGCCATCAACATCCGTACCGATTGACTGAAGCCTAGTTTGTTGCCTAACCACAAGGCGCCAACGATTGTGATCGTCATCTGGCACAGAATGAATACCACGCCTAGACCGCCGATTTTGCCAATCGTTTGGACCGTCATCGTCGCACCCAGTAACATGACTGAATACTCCAACAACTTACTTTCCGCAAACTTCGTCCCCCGACCAAGTTGCGGTTGTTTCAAAACGGTGTTTCCACCCACAATTCCTAACAGAATTGCAATGGTTGCTGCCCCCAGCGCAGGGACTAACTGTGCCAGCCATTGACTAATAATGGCGATGGCAAGACTCGTCAGTAACCCTGGTAAAATCCCTTTGACCTTCATTCGCTTTCTCCCATCTCTATCCCGATGAGTTTAAGTATACGAAAGTTATTTACATTTGAGAAATAAATTATTATGATAGTTATTATTAAAAATCATAATAGTTTGGAGGGAGACGTATGTTCAAACAATTGGAAACCTTCTGTGCCGTTTATGAAACGCGAAATTTTTCCCATGCGGCCGAACAACTTTTCATTTCACAGCCCACCGTTTCAACTCAAATTAAACAATTAGAGGCGGATTTACAAACAACCCTGTTCACCCGTAATGGCCGTCAAGAAATCGTACCGACTGCTAGTGGCCAGCTACTTTATCAACAAGCGCAGAAGTTATTAACGACCTGGGCCGCGACTAAAACGGCTGTCCGTTCACCACGTCAACTGGTCAAGGTGCCTTGCCGCATTGGCGCGTCACATACGACTGGGAGCTTGATTTTACCAGCACTCTTGGCCGAACTGAGCACTGCCAGTGACCGCTTCGATTTTCAAGTCACACTCGCTAATTCTGCAGAAATTCTGACTGCTATGTCGCAGCACAAACTCGACTTTGGCCTAGTGGAAAAGCCGCTGGTCACAGACCACTTGAACCGTTTGGCATTTGGTCATGACGAACTAGTCCACGCCGGTGATTTTAACAGTCCGCTCTGGCTTTTGCGTGAGCCGAATTCCGGCGTTCGCCACTATACCAACGCTTTTTTGAAAGCACGCAACATTCAGCCCGAGCAAGTCATGGTCATTCACAGTAATCAAATGATTGCCGATCTACTCGCCCGGGGCACGGGGCAAACGATTATTTCACGCCACGTACTCGCATCCACGATTCCAGTCGAAGCACTTAGCAGCCACTATCAGCGCCAATTCTTCTTACTCACCAATCACCATCCAGCCGCCGCGCTACGACCGGTACAAGCCACCATCACGCAGTATTTGACGACCTGGTCAAACGGGTGAGCTGCATTGGTGATTGCAAAAAATATATCGTTCACTCGCAAAAAGGCCGGCGTGCTAATACGCCGGCCTACTTTAATGGCTCACTGATTGACAGAATACGATCAAACCGAGATGAACAAGCCGCTTCTCAGATATGACAAACTAAACATCTTAGAACTTTTTCAGAACATACTTCAACGTCGTTTTGTGATAAGCGTGATGGAAGACTAATCCAATCGACCTGATGCCGCGTTGTTGTGGCACAAAGATTGACGACATCGGAGCGAGGTCAACCGTTCGATACTTGCCGTAGCCGCGATAATTAAATTGGACACGGCCAAGGTCGCGATGTGATGCAATCTCCTCCACCGGAATAGTGTACACCTGTTCACTGCCCGTCAAGGCATTCCGGAGCACGGTACTTTTATGAGCACGAATCGTTACAAGCCGATTTTTTCCGCGCAAGTTTACGCCACCCACTGTGAAGCGGTTAAGGTTAAAAGTGACTGTCTTTGAAGAGCGGTTGTTGATTTTCACATCCGTTCCAATCAAATAATTCCAGTGCCGGTCTCGCCTGATATGGTCGTTATTCACTTGAAAGGTAAAATGAACCTGCCGTTGCACATTCTTGGATAACCGACTGAAATTACCAGTATTTTGGGTTAACGACGTCGTTACTGGTCGATGGCGCACACTTCGATGACTCGCGCTTACCGACAGTGGCGTCGCCAGTGACAAACATAAGCTACTACTTAATAAAAAGCCGACAATTTTCTCCTTTTTTCGCATCTATGTCACTTTCCTTCCAATCACTAGGCTATGAAACTCGATACCCAGTCAAGTTTCATGCGTGAATAATAGCGCCTGTCCGCTCTGACCTCAAGTCCTATCTCAGATAAATTTTTTAGCTAGCTTCAATCATCAAACAACAGTTAAAGTCAGCGCGTCACAAATGCCACTGTAACAGCATTTAAGCCGTCTGCTATGCCTGTCGATCCATCTAAAATATCACCATTGTGAACTTACCAAACCATCGCCACGATGCCCATTTACCCACAAAAAAATAGCCTGACTAATGACAGCCAGACCATTTTAGTCTTACTGAACAACCGCCTGCCATTGTTGCCAGACTTGATCGTCAGCATATTGTTCACTACTTTGATAGGCCCCCTTGCTCAAACGTTGTTGCCGCTGTGGGCTTTCTAATGTCCGGGTCAGTGCTCGAACGAGTTGATTGATGGCACCATCCTTGACCAGATAGCCGTTCTTACCATCTTTTAGAATATCCTTTGGTCCATAATTAATATCATAAGCAATCGCCGGTACCCCGTGACTCAGCGCTTCAATTAACGAGAGCGGCTGCGCATCACTTTCACCGGTATAAACGTAGGCGCCGGCTTGGTCGTATGCGCTGGTTAAGTCGGGTTGGTAGCCGGCAAAGGTAACCGCTGCACCTAAGTGAGCCTGTTCCGCTTGTTGCTTTAACTGTTCCAGCATCCCCCCGTAGCCATAAATGACCAGGGTGGCATCCTTGATTTTCCGCTGAACTTGTTCAAAAGCGGTGATCAGTTGGTCGACACGCCGTTCAGCATCCAGCCGCCCCGTATAAATAATCTGATGCGCATGGCGGTCACTGACGGCGATTGGTGTGCGGTCAGCTTGTTGTTTAGTCACTACCGCGGCCGAAATAGCCAAAATTGGCACACTCGGATGCCCACCAAGCCACTGGGTTAAGTCCTGCTTTTGTTGTTCAGTACTCGTGATCACGCCATCCCAGGCACTTAAGAACTCATGGAGCCCGTAAACGTAGGCATTGTTCAGATTCGAATAGACCTGATCTCGTGGATCAACCGCGTGCGGCGTCGGCAGCCACAGATATTTTTTAGCCGCTGTTCGCATGTTGACGACTGGCCACTGGGCGGCTAACGGCCGGTCTGCAATAAAGACATTATCTTCATCGTACTGTTTGTTCAGTTCATCGAGGAAGAACCGGTACCATTCCTGTTCACCATTGAAATAGTAGTCGCGGCCCTGATAATCCATCAAATGACACAACGAGACGTAGTTGGCCCCATTACTATCATGGGCATAATACTGCTCAGCCATCCGCCGCCCATCCGGCCGATAAAAGATGTCCGTCACGGGTTCGCCCGCCGACGAGAAGAACTCATCACGTGCTTTGAAGCCCCGTTCATCATAATCAGTTCGCTGAACAAGGTTGTCAAAACGGTCAAAGATTTCGATGAAGTAGACGTGGCCCACGGTACTTGGCACAAAGTGGACCTTGGCAATCAAACGGTCCCCAGCGCGGACTTCACTCACGTTTGGGTCGGGTTTGATATCATACGCTGCCGGCCAGTTCAAATCAGTCATCTTAACGACTTGACTCGGATAACTGGTCGTTTCACGGAAGAAATCAAACATATTGGCCATTTGATCGTCACCAATATTGAAGCGGCGCATGTTCTGATGCAATAAACCATCAAATTGGCGAGTCACCAGTTTAGCCGGCGCCTGATGCGCTTGAAATAGCTGAAGCCGTTTGAATTCAGCGTGCTCGACGCCCGAGTTGAGTGCCATTAAATACTGATTGACAAAAAAATTCATCGCTGCGTTGCCCCCTCACCTTGATAAAAAGCCGTTGCCGCTTGCATTAACGGCTGCCATTGTTGCCACACCGCAGCCGTACTGAAGCGCTGTGCATCTTGATAGGCTTGCTGGCTATAAGCGGCCAGTTGCTTCGGATACGTCAACAAATCAATCATCGCCGCGGCTAGCGCATCCTCATCATTGACCGGTACCAAGCGGCCATCTTGCCCGTCGCGAATAATATCACGCGGACCATACTTCACGTCATAGGCAATTTGCGGGACGCCATGAGCTTGGCCTTCCAGCAGTGCGAGCGCAAAACCTTCCGCACGCGACGTCAACATCGCCAGCTGAGCGTCGTTATAGACCGCGGTCAAATCAGTCGTGTAATCATTAAAGGACACGGCTGACTGCAGACCCAACTTCTCGACTAACGCGCGCAACTTTTTACCCGTATCGCCGTTTGCATAGCCCCAAAAATCAAGGGTCGCATTTGGCACCTGTTGGCGGACTTGTTTGAACGCCCGAATCACTTGATCCTGCTGCTTCTCTTCGGCGAGGCGAGCAACAAAAATAATCTTACCAGCCGTGCGCGTCTCCCAGGCAGGTTTAGGTGCAGCTAACGTGGCATCATCGACGATGCCCACCGGAATGGTGTATACGGCCGGTTGATTGCCAAACCGGTCCTGAAAATCCGCGGTCTGTTGCGCCGTTGAAGCGATAACGCCATTCCATTGGTCGAGGTTGTTCAGTGCATAGGCATAGTTAAAATTCAGCCCAGCGGTCTTAGGATGCGCTGGATCATTGACGTGATTACTGTGTAAGTGCATGACCTTAAAGGCTTTCGTCCGCATATGAAGTGCGGCATACGCTAACTCATAGGTGCGATCGACAACAAAGACGGCATTCTTAGACGTCCGGTTCAACTCATCCAGAAAGAACGTCGTCATCGCCGTCTCACCAGTAAACGACCAGTCTTGACCACCATAATTGATAAACCGGTAAAGTGAATTTTGCACTTGATTTTGCCGGTCTGCCATATGAAAGGTTTGATAAACCACTTCACCAGCAGGATTAAAGACTTGTTCACTCGCGACTTGCCCATCAGCAGCATAAAACTGCTCAAGCCCCTTGAAACCACGAGTATCGTACCAATCAGTCTTGACTAACTTACCATTTTGGTCGTAATACTGAACATTGTTCAGCTGCTTTTGCGTATTGGCAAACGTGTTGACCTTCATTAATAATTGATTATCTTGATAAACTTCGTAATTTCTCCCCACTGCTTCAACCCGTAAATCGGCAGCCAAATGCAAGTCATCAATGGTCATTGCAGTCGTGGGTTGCTGGCTACTGTGTTGAATAAAATCAAATAAGTTGATTTGATTTTCAGCCGCAATTCCCGCTGACTTCAAGGTTTGATGTAATGACAATGAAAAGAATCTGGTCACCATCTTAGCAGGAACGTGATGCTGGTTAAAAAGCGCCAGCCGTTTCATTTCAGCATGTTCGATGCCCGACTTTTTCGGGTTAATGCTGGTATTCACAAAATAATACATCCTTCTCGCTCCCTTACACGACGTTCTGCTTAACGGTTTCGATTATAACAAATTTCATGGTATTAATAAGAATTTCGCTCATCGCTTTAAGCCATTTTTTAAGTTACCTTCTGAATTTTACCGCGAGTATGACGATAATGTGGCGAAAAGATGATGAAAGTGTTAACTTGTTACACTGTGTTACTTTATTACAAAATTGGCGCAAACCGTAATCTGTTGTTTATTGCTTTGCAATCTGGAGACAGTATACTAATCACCATTCAATGAAACGTCAGACAGCAATTTTATAGGAGTGACTTTATTATCATGAAAATGAAAAATGCGCTATTAACTTCATTAGCAGCGACTGGCCTCTTAGCCCTCGGGACGACCGTCGCTAACGCTGATACAGTCGTCGTCAAAGCTGGCGATACCGTCAGTGCGTTGGCCTTGACGCATCATACGACCATCAAGGCGATTCAAAAAGCGAACCATCTAAAAGACGTCAACTTAATCTACATTGGCGACAAACTAGAAATCAACGGCAAACATCAGACCGCAACTGCAAAATTACCAAGCAGCGCTGCTAGTTCAGCGGCAACCAGCACCACGAGTACCGCTTCGAGTGCTAGTTCTGCCGCCCAATCCAGCACCGCACAGTCTTCATCAAGTGCCGCTAGTGAATCTAGTTCCACAGCAACTTCCGCTTCAATGACGAAGTTGAGCAACACCACCGCAACTAGTTCGTCAGCAACGAGTACGGCCAGCGCCGCATCAAGTAGCGCGACTTCCTCAAGCACGACGGCATCCAGCGCAGCCACGAGTAGCAGTACAACTGCGACCAGCAGTTCATCGACGACAACCTCATCTTCTTCATCGTCAACGAGCACTTCAAGTAGTGCTGAAGCAGCCGCGAAAGCTTGGATCGCGAATAAAGAATCTGGCGGTTCATACACGGCCTCAAATGGGAATTACTATGGTAAGTATCAACTTTCCAAGTCCCTACTAAACGGTGATTACTCTGCATCCAACCAAGAAAAGGTCGCTGACGAATATGTCGCTTCCCGTTATGGTTCATGGGTTGCTGCCAAGGCATTCTGGGAAGCCAACGGTTATTACTAAACAAAATCTTGCACAACTGAACATACAATCAGCGCGACACCTCTTTGGGGGTGGCGCGTTTTTTGTATGTTCAGCTGTGCGTGTTCAATTTGGACCGACACCGGGCTTAGTTTTTAAAAAATGATGAACCACACTTGAGTCCCTCGTTTCAACAATTCTAGCGCCCGACGATTGCAAATCAGCGGCATTGTAAGTGTTAATCTGTTACACTATATACTAATCACGTTTTCGGTTCCTTTTGTTATGGCAATCGTTCAAGTCTGAAAATTAATTATTAAAGGGGTAAATCGCCCTTAACGAACCGCTTACATGATGGTACACTTTAAAAGAAGTCTATTCTAAGTTTGGGAGTGAACAAAGTCTATGAAAATCAAACACCTCTTATTATCCTCATTAGCAACAACTGGGGCGATCGCGCTAGGCGCCACTGCTGCCAAAGCGGACACGGTGACTGTCAAAGCCGGTGATACGGTCAGTGAGATTGCTGATACCCACAAAACCACGGTTGCAGCTGTCCAAAAGTTGAACCACTTGAAGAACGTCAACTTAATTTACGTTGGCGACAAACTCAAAGTAAACAAGCACCAATCCGTCAAAGTCGTTCGTCCAACGACCACGACTGCAACTCAGGCAACCACAACGAACACCAGTAACGCAACTTCTGCCTCTGCCGCAAGCTCGACGACCACTGCCAGTCAGGCTAGTGTCAGTTCAGTAAGCAATGCAGCCAGCCAAAGCAGTACCAGCCAAGTTAGCGCTAGTTCAGTAAGCAATGCAACTAGCCAAAGCAGTACCAGCCAAGCCAGTGCTAGTTCTGTAAGCGATGCAACCAGTCAAAGCAGTGCCAGCCAAGCTAGTGCTAGTTCGGTTACCAGCGCAACTAGCCAAAGCAGTACCAGTCAAGCTAGTGCTAGTTCTGTAAGCAATGCAACTAGCCAAAGCAGTACCAGCCAAGCTAGCGCTAGTTCCGTAAGCAATGCAACTAGCCAAAGTTCAACGACGACGACGCATGCCGTTGCAACCAGTGCGGCTACTAGCCAATCAGCTACATCTAGTGCAGCTAGTTCAAGCGCAGCTAGTTCTAGTGCGGCTAGTTCCAGCAGCAGTGCCGCAACGACGGCCAGCTCAAGTAGTACCGCTACAACCAGCAGTACATCGACCAGTACTTCAACCAGTAGCACCGCGGAAGCCGCAGCGAAAGCTTGGATTGCTGCTCGCGAATCTGGCGGCTCATACACCGCAACGAACGGTATTTACTATGGTAAGTATCAATTAGGCAAATCAATGTTGAACGGTGATTACTCCGCTGCGAATCAGGAAGCCACTGCAGATGCTTACGTTGCCGCCCGTTATGGATCATGGGTCGCTGCCAAAGCATTCTGGCAAGCTAACGGTTGGTACTAATCCTTATTTGAATTTGAATATTGCCATCATTAATGATGCGCCAACCGATTTTTTAACCGCCACTATCGTCATTCATCTGAATGTCAGTAGTGGCGGTTTTGCTTAGTGAAGCTTACCTGTTCGTCATATTTAAGCGTACTAGCGAACTTGCTCCTATTATCCAGGATTCAGCTAAAATTCAATTGCCCTCACCCTTTACCAAATTCTGTTATACTAGCGCTATCAACTATGAAAACGAGGTTTATGCTCATGCAATTAATTTTGACAAACACCACTATTGACCAGCATACCTATTGGCTAGGTTCGACTGACCTGGGGCTCGCATTTGTCGGTAGTCGTGACGGTTCGCGTGACGAATGGCAGTCGTTTTTCCCAACCGCCGAAATCGTCTATCGTCCTGATGCCAATCAGTCAGCCGCCCAGGAATTGGCCGCTTATCTCAGCGGTAACCGGCAACGATTTGATGTTCCGCTCGATCAAAGTACCGGAACAGCCCTGCAGCAAGCTGTCTGGCAAGCACTGACTACGATTCCATACGGTCACACGACGACTTATACGCAGCTGGCCGGCATGATTGACCGCCCCACTGCCATCCGGGCCGTCGCATCGGCGGTGGGCCGCAACCCACTATTAATCGTCGTTCCTTGCCATCGCGTTTGTCGCAAGGATGGCCAGCTGGGCGGCTATCGTGGCGGCTTGCCAATGAAACGCGCGCTGCTGGAACTTGAGACACAGGTTAGTGCTTGCAACAACTAGTTAACTATGACATGATTGAATCAATCTAATGATTTAGGGGGGGCAACACATGTTATCCATCACACATATCCATAAACGCTTTGGCGATGTTCAAGCGTTAAACGACGTGACGTTCGATGTCCATGACGGGAAAATCGTGGGTCTGATTGGTCAAAACGGGGCTGGAAAATCCACCACTTTTCATAGTATTTTGAATTTTCTATCTTTCGAGGGGCAAATCACTTGGAATGGTCAGCCACTGACGGCCGCCGATTATGATCAAATCGGGTACTTGCCTGAGGAACGTAGTCTGATGTCCAAACTAACCATCACGCAACAAATCGTCTACCTGGCACGACTGAAAAATCAGCCCGCCAAGGTAATCAAGCCTAAGATTGCCTCATGGATGGCACGGTTTGCGGTCAAGGGCCAACCAACGGATAAAATCGATAAGTTGTCAAAGGGGAACCAGCAGAAGGTCCAATTGATTTGTACCCTGATCCACGAGCCCAAACTCATTATTTTGGATGAACCGTTCAGTGGTTTGGATCCCGTAAACGCCGATTTACTCAAACAGGCGATTCTGGATGCGAAGCAACGGGGCGCGGCCATCATCTTTTCGAGCCATGATATGAGCAACGTGGAAGCGATTTGTGACTCCTTAGTCATGTTACGGAATGGGGAAACTGTGCTGAAAGGGACGATTGACGATGTCCGCGCACAATTCGGACGGACCCGCCTCTTCCTGACAACTGACTGGTCGGCGGACCAACTGGCTGCTCTCCCTGGGGTCACCGGCGTTTCTAAACAAGGTGCGCGGCGCTACCGACTCGAACTCGCATCCGCCGATGTTGGTCCGAGCCTCTTCGACCAAGTCACCGGTGGCCATTATATTGAGGAATTCAGTCAACAACCACCGACACTAGATGAGATTTTCCGCACGGAAGCTGGAGGTGGCCAACATGAATAAGACGTGGATCGTCACCTTCGAAACCTACTTACGTCAAATCAAATCTTGGAGCTTTATTTCACTGGTCTTTATGCCATTTGTCTTCTTTGGCTTCGTCTTCGCCTTCTCATACTTTGCAGCTCCAAGTGCCAGCAAAAGCGACATTGCCGTCATTAGCACCGATAAGGCCCTGCGCACAAGCTTCATCAAACAGAGTCAGATTGCGACGACTAAAAAATATCAAACGTTAGCGAGTGCTAAGGCGGCCACCAAGCGCAACGACATTGCCGGCTACCTCGTGCTCTCAACGGATAAGCAGCAATTACGAGCCAAGTTTACTGGACCGAATGCAGTCAGCAGTGGCGATAAAGCCAAAATTCAGCAATTTTTAGCCACGATTCAGGGGCAGCGTAACCTGCAACAAGCTAAGCTGACGTCGAGCCAAGTCAAGGCGCTGGCGGTACAACCCAAGTTCACACAGGAATTGCAACGCCACGCCGCATCCGATAAAACGGCAAAAACGGTCTCCTTCTACATCGTGGTCTTCTTCGTCTACTTGATTTTGACCACCTACTCCGCCATTACGGCCCAAGAAATTGCCGCGGATAAGGGAACTAAAATTATGGAAGTCATCTTCTCAAGTACCACGCCACGTAAATACTTTAATGGTAAGATTTATGGTGTTTTGCTCGTCATCGTCACCCAGTTGCTCGTCTATCTAATTGGAGGCTTTGCCGTCATTCAGTTTGCCCAACGCAGTGCGCTGACCGCGGATTTCTGGGAACAGAATACCGACTTGATCAATCAGGTCATCCATAACCTGGTGTCAATCAACCTCCTATTTGCCTTACTGGCGGTCCTCCTATATACGATTGCTTCCGCCTTCTGTGGTGCCTTGATGACGCGGGTCGCGGATGCCAGTAAAGCTGCGCAGCCGGTTATCTATCTCAGTATGTTGGCCTTCTTCATGGCACTCGCTTTTCAGAATACGCCGGATAATCTCTTCGTTAAGATTTTCTCGTATATTCCGTTCTTCTCGTCATACTTCATGCCGTTGCGGCTGATCAACGGGATGGCAACCATGCCTGCCGCAGTGATTTCACTCTTGATTCTGATTGCCACGATTGTCGGTAGTATGCTGTATATCGGCCGGATCTATGGCGGTTTAATGCTACAGACCGACGAACTCGGCTTCTGGGGCAATCTAAAACGCGGATTGAGTTTGAAGTAGTTGTCATCATTCCGTTACTGATAACCCGGTTATTTTAATATGAACCTGTTAATACACGTATTGCGCTAGTTAATTTGGGCGCGAATTCTTAACTTTCCCCATATTGATATTTGACCTTATCCAGCCCAAAAACGACCAAGTGATCGCTGCGCAAAATAACTTGTGTAGCGGTCACTTGATCGTTTTTTTGTCGGGCTAAATGGTAGTTTATCCCCAACAATTCATAATGATAAAATTTTAATTATCAGCCAACGCTGCAATTACGCCTGCTTGGTTGGGTAGATTGTAAACTCATTGACATTGACATCTTCTGGCTGATCAATGGCAAAGTTAACGACGTTCGCGACTGCTTCCGGGCTGATGCCAACTTGTTGATAGAAAGCGGTCATGTTCTGCTTAGCCGTCTTATCCGTAATCGTGTGCAAGAGTTCCGTATTGATTGCGGCTGGATACAAACTGACCGTTCGAATATTAGTTCCTTCCTGGGCACTTTCCATTCGGATGACTTCCATCAAATTACGAACTGCAAACTTCGTGGCACCGTATACGCCGGCCCCCGTGAAGGATTTAATTCCGGCAACCGAAGACGTCGTAATGATTTGACCAGACTTCTGAGCGGTAAAAATCGGCATGACCGCTGCTACGCCATTCAAAACGCCCTTGATATTAATATCGATCATCTGATCCCATTCATCCGTGTGTAGCGCGCTGATGGGCGACGTCGGCATGATACCGGCATTGTTGAAAATGACATCCAGGCCACCAAATTTGGTTTGAGCCAAGTCAACTAGTGTTTCGACTTCAGCGGCCTTCGTCACGTCGGTCACTTGGTAGGCCGCTTGACCCCCGGCAGCTTTGATTTCATCAACCAAGGCTGCCAACCGGTCTTCGCGCCGAGCCCCTAGCACGACTTTGGCACCATGACTGGCTAACTGTTTGGCAGTCGCCGCCCCAATTCCGGACGACGCTCCCGTAATAACGACAACTTTATCTTTAACTGTCATTCAATCTTGCTCCTATTCACCATAAACTTCTTTAATCAGTGCCATTGCAGACCAGGCTTTAGGCCAGCCAGCATAGAAGGCCAAGTGAGTCACGATTTCAACGGCTTCGTCCTTTGAGATGCCGTGATCCTTGCCCATCTTGAAATGCGCCTTTAATTGTGGAAAATCGCCACTGGTCATGAGGCACGCAATCGTAATCATGCTCCGATCATGTAAACTAAGGGCACTTTCCCGTGACCAGACTTCACCAAATAAGACATCATCATTTAATGCCGCAAATTGTGGGGCTAATTGACCCAAGTTATCGCGACCTGCAGTTTGTTTTTCTGCCATATTGACTTCCTCCTCGTTTTAACTATTGATTGATATAGCCGTTAACTTTGTCTCGAAGATACTGCTAGTCTGCTAGTTTGGCATAAGCAGCATCATCGACGGGTTCGAGCCATTCACTCGTCCCTTTTGTAATCGCGATGTGTGCGAACCAACTATTCTTAGTGGCACCATGCCAATGTTTGACACCGGGATGGATCGTAACGACATCCCCTGGATGCAGCAATTGTGCCGGCTTACCGTCTTCTTGGTACCAGCCTTCGCCGCTCGTCACTAATAGAATTTGGTAACCATTGTGGTGGATATGCCAGTTATTACGGCATCCGGGTTCGAAAGTCACGTTTGAGACGTTGACGTCGACCTGGTCATCTCCTGCCAACGCATTGAGATAACTTTGCCCAATAAAATATTGTTGGTAGGCGACGTTCTTTTCGCCTAAACCAAATAAACCACTGTTGTTTGTTGTCATATTAGAACACTCCTTGTCTTAACTTGCTTAATACCTCATCGATGAACCTAGCTTACAACTTAAAGTACGCTTTAAGTCAACTGCAAAGTTTAAACTTGCTAAAATAAGTTTTCGTGGTATGGTTAGTGCTAAAGTTACTTTAAATAATAACGATCTCAAATCAATCAAAGGAGTCGATTCTATGACCACCACTACCCCTGAACGCTATGCCATCGGTGATTTTGCCAAGGCAGTTGGACTCACCGCACCCACCTTACGCTATTACGAAAAAGCTGGGCTAATTGAACCTCATCGGCTAGAAAACGGCCGCCGCTATTACGAAGCTGCGGATATTAACTGGGTCAAATTCTTGTTACACCTAAAAGGCACCGGAATGAGTATTAGTGAATTGCAGCAGTACGTTGCCTGGCGAGCGGCCGGCGACGAGACGATTCCACAACGCCTCGCGTTACTCAAACACGTTAAGGAAGATTTCTTAGTTCAGTTCAACGAAGTGCAACACCATCTCCAAATTCTGAATGACAAAATCAATTGGTATGAGGAAAAAGAAGCCGGCATTACGCAGGATCATGAAGATTTCAGTAGTTACTTACAACGCTTTGGGCATCATGAATAATTGCTAGCCCAATGATCACTGAACGCAAATAGCCCCGCCGTCGTTATCGAAAATTCGAAACGACGGCGGGGCTATTTTAATGTCTGGTTTTCAATTAAGTCCAGTTGGGTCGGACCTGATCGCGATACCGATACTCACATGGCCACGTCCACGAACACTCAGCAGTCCATCTATCATTGCAAAGCATCGATAAACGGACTGGTATATACTGCGCGATTACTTTGGTGGTGCCTTAGCGATGCCGGTCTTGCCGCAACAACCCCAGATACCACTTTGAAATCTTCGGTTGCAATAGCAGGCCAATCACGATAGCGAGACCACAACCAACGTAGCCAGCAGTCGTCGTTCGGGTATATAGCAGGCCAATACCAATAATGACTAAAAACGTGGCCAGGAATTCTCGAAAACTTTTAACAAACATTGTCACCACACCTTTCTAAATCTGTGAGTCAGGTGCTAAATCAGTTGTATGATGTCTGGCTATGGCTGATTTCTGAGTCCACAAACGCTGCCACCCAACTAACTTAGCCCCCACTATCAATCGTATGTATAACGAAAGGGGCCACCAATTTGGCGCCCCCCTTCGTAATCATGTTGCATCGTTTACCGCCAACGAATACCTAGGCGAGTAAACGGGTAATCATTTGTTGATAAATTTCAATAAACCGGCCGTACATATCCAAATCAACGTATTCGTCGACTTGGTGTGCGGTAATGTTACCTGGGCCAAAGACGATCACTTGCATATCCGGACTCTTAACAATGTACGATGATGCATCTGTCCCACCGGGTGCCCCAAAGTATGGGAGCCGTTGTTGCAAGACTTGTTCCCCGACCTGCTTGGCTAACTGAACGAGCTGGCTGTCTTCCGGCGTATGAACGGGATAAAAGGAACTGGCGATGTCCATCGTCAAGTTCGCACCAGCAGCGTTGCATTCCGCGATGATGGCTTCCAAATCCTTGATCAGCTTATCGTTACGTAATTCCGGAATCGTCCGAATTTTGACCGACATTTCAGCGCTAGCGGGTACCGTGTTGACTTGTTCCCCACCACTGATCAGCGTCACAACTGGAACTGTCGGACCCAAGACGGGATTGACCACATCCTTGAAGCTGTCAAAGTACGCCGTCTGTTTCTGATAATAAGTCATCAACATGTCGATTGCATTTTGACCAATCGTTGGCATTGAACTGTGCGCAGCGACCCCGTGTGCCTTGATGGTATAGGTCAATGATCCCTTGTGGGCAAGTTCAATAAAATGTTGTTCGGTCGTTGGATTAGCATCAGCCATCCGTTGCGCAGTCGTCCCGTCGACACCTAACATCGCTTGGATCGACTTGGTCAACAACAATTGTTTGTCAGCGCCACTCGGTTCTGCACAAATCAAGGTTTGTAAGTCATCGGCATAGCCTAGTTCAGTCAGTTGTTCCGCGCCTAAGTGGTCGACTTCTTCACCGACCGTAGCTAATAAGCGCACCGTCCCGTGAAGCGGTACTTGTTGGTCATGCAGGCTAATCATGGCAAAGACTTCTGCCATCAGACCGGCCTTCATGTCCGTCACCCCACGGCCATACAACCGGTTATCCTTAATGGTTGCGGCCAAGGGATCGGTATGCCACTTGTCAGCGTCACCTAACGCCACCGTATCTTCGTGGCCATCCAAACCAATCACCGGCCCGTTGCCATCCCCGATTTCGGCAACCAAGTTGACCCGCCCCGGTGCGTACGTGATGGTCTTGGCTTCGATGCCATGTTGCTTGAGTAACGCCACCAAATAATCGGCAACTAATTGCTCATGGTCATTCACCGTATTCATTTTAACAATATCGCTTAATGCCTTTACAGCCGCTTCTAACTGCGCTGTTTCCGCCATGCCGTTCATCCCCTAATCATAGATAAATTAAACTGTTCCAATCAATTTAATTATACCACTTCCATTCAGGACGACCGTCATCAGGAACACCTAATCAACCGATTTTAGCGCATCCAGCATATTGACCCGTTTGAGCTTCCAATGCATCATGGCCATGACGAGTAGACTGAAGGCCAGCGTCAACAGTGCCGAATAGATGTAGCTGAGCGGATGAATCGTCGGTGAGAACATCAGCGCGTTGGTTTCGGCCGTCTGCAGGATATAAGCATGTAACCAATTGCCCAAGAAGCAGCCGACTAACATTCCCAGTACCGTTAGAATCAGGTTCTCGCGGAAAATATACATCGTGACTTCACCGTCATAGAATCCAAGCACTTTGATCGTCGACAATTCCCGAATACGTTCAGAAACGTTGATGTTCGTCAAATTATACAAGACGACTAGCGCTAAGGCCCCAGCAGAAACGACGAAAATCAAGACGACTAAGTTCATGCTATCGAGCATCTTAAAGTTCGTGGCTTTCTCAGTGCTCATCAACGTCACATTTTGAATGCCCGTTTGCTTCAACAAGCGGTCAGCGTAGGCGTTCTGTTGCTTGGTCGACGCGTTCTTGAACTGCACGTAATTCGTGTTATACACTGGTGTCTGCTTGAAGACCTGCCGATAATACGTCGGACTCATGTAGATAAAATGATTGACATAATTTTCAGCGATTGCACTGACGCGAATCTTTTTCGCCGGTTGCCCCGCGACTTTGATCGTCAACTGGTCGCCAGCTTGAACGCCATACAACTTGGCCAGTTTTTCATCAATCACCGCACCGTGAGTCCCCAGCTGAATTGCTTGCTGACTCTGACGATGCCGTAAAACGACAAACTTGGACAAGTGCTGTTGCGCTGCTGGAATACCAAGGGTCGCCGTCTGTTCCGCGACGCCCGCTTGTTTGACCGTCACCTGCTTGGCCTGCAGCTTCATGCTGGCACGATACGTGGATCCTTTGCTAATAGCGCGTCGTTGCTGCGCGGTTTCTTGCCCACTGCGCGTCACGATCGCATCATAGTGCCACAACTGATTGAATTGCTTGACACTAATATCGCCAATCGAGTCTTTTAACCCAAACCCGGTAATCATCATCGCCATACAGCCGGCAATGCCGAGAACGGTCATCAGTAGTCGCTGTTTGTAACGGAACAGGTTTCGAATCGTAATTTTATGATTAAAACTCAACCGGCGCCATAACCACCGCCAACGTTCTAGTAGCAATGTTTTACCCGCTTTGGGTGCTCGTGGTTGCAACAAGCTTGCCGGTAATGCCCGCAAATCGACTCGCAAGACGACTAGGGCCGTTCCGAGCGTGCATAGCAGCGCAATCAAGAGTGCAATCACAATATCCAGCCAGATATACTGAACGTGGATGGCTGGCAAGTTATACATACTACCATACGCTTGGGCGATAAACCGGGGGAAGAAGTTGACCCCAAAGGCAACGCCTAGCGCGGTCCCAATCAGTGCGGCTAAGCCCCCGTAGACCATGAACTCGCTCCCAACGGCGGTGTTTGAGTAACCTAACGCCTTCAACGTTCCCATCTGCAAACGGAGCTCCTCGACCATCCGCGTCATCGTCGTCAAACAAATCAGCGCCGCAATGGCGATAAAGAAGAGTGGGAAAACGGTCGATAGGGCCACGACACGCTGCGTATTTTCATGATATTCCGTATAGCCGGGATTATCCGAGCGATCCGTGTACAGATAGGTCGGTGCTTTGATGGCCGCAACCTTGGCCTGCGCCTGCTTCAGCTGAGTCTGGAGCTTGACCAGTTGCGCGGTTCCAGCCGGCACCTGACTTTCTAACTGCTTCGTCGCTTGTTGTAACGGTTTAATTTTAGCAGTTGCTTGCGCTTGCAGTTGTTGTTGCCGCTTATTGGCTTGCGGCTTGAGCCAGCGTTTGAGCGCCGCCGTATTCTTCCGATTCAAGCGCCGATATTTTGCGGTATACGGCGTCACACCGCGTAAGTTTTTAAACTGGACATCAATTCTCGTAATCACACTAGACTTCAACACTTGTGGCCGAACGTAGACTAAGTAGTCCAACGTCCCCTTCCCCACATTTGTCACGCCCCGGTCGGTATTCTCGACATAGGTCGGTGAGTTCACAAAGCCGACCACTTTGAACGTCCGGCGGGTGAATTGTTGGTTCCGTTTCGTGGTCGAACTGATCCGATACGTCGACCCGATCTTCAACTTAGGCTGTAATCGTTTGGCCTGTGCGTCCAAGACGATTTCGTTGGCATGCCGCGGTAAACGGCCACTGACAACCCGCAACTGATTCAAACGTTGGGTCTTCGGTAACGCCATGACACGGATGACCTGACTGTTGGTCAACTGATTCACATCGACATATTTAGCGGCTTGATAAGTCAACTGCGAGCGATGTTTGGCCAACACTTGCGTATCTGATTTCGTCAGCCCCAGCGTCGACTGCACGCTATTCGTCGCAAGCTTTTGTTGCTTATAGTAGTCATTAGCGGCCTGCGACATATCGGGACCCGTCGCTCGAATCCCGGTATAAAAGGCCACCCCGAGGAAGATAATGAGTAGAATCGACGCAAACCGGGCCTTGGAGGACCAGATTTCACGCATGATCGTTTTAAAGTAAGCTGCTGTCATCACCCTCACCTACCATTCAATCTCGGCAAGCGGTGTCGGGTGCGCGTTATGCTCAATTGATTGGACGTGCGCATCATTAATTCGAATCACTTGGTCACCCATCTTAGCAATGGCGCTGTTATGCGTGACGATAATAACCGTCGTTTCCGTCTCCTTGGCTGCATTTTGGATGACTTGCAAGACTTGCTTCCCGGTCTTATAGTCCAAGGCCCCCGTGGGTTCATCACAGAGTAGTAACTTTGGATTTTTTGCGACAGCCCGCGCAATCGCGACTCGCTGCTGTTCCCCACCTGATAATTGTGCGGGGAAGTTGTCCGCCCGCTTCGTCAGGCCAACCAGTGCCAACGTTTCATCCACATCGCGCGCATTCTTCGTAATTTGTGACGCCAATTCGACATTTTCGCGAGCCGTCAGATTAGGGACTAAGTTGTAGAATTGAAAGACGAACCCGACTGACTGCCGGCGATAAGTCGTCAACTGACGAGCATTCATTTTTGCAATATCCACACCATCAATCAATACCTCGCCTTCCGACGGACTATCCATCCCACCTAAAATATTCAGCAGGGTCGATTTACCAGCCCCACTTGGGCCAAGAATAACGACCACTGAACCCTGTTCCACTTTAAACGAAATGTCAGTATTCGCGTGGGTCTCCTGCGTGCCAGTCAAAAACATCCGGCTCATCTGTCGTACATCAATATATGCCATTAAAATTCCTCCATCTATATGTAATTGCTTGCCACTATCCTATTGATTGACCTGCAATGCTGGTTAGGTCAAGGTTGTTTGACGTTGCTGGACGTACCGATTAGATTGCATTCGTTGCTAGTCTTCGCATTTTTCCTAGATTGGTCACGCGCTTCTGGGGACGCTTTCAATTCAGCTCTCGACTGCCGCCCGTTTAGCTTATCCAAATCAACGTAACCTTTACGTTTTATGATACCGTACTTTTGCGATTTCCGCGCAAGTTTTCAACCGTAACTTGCATCACCCCGCGGTTACCCGTACAATAACAACAACGATTCCAATCACCGACACGAGCCCATACCGGGCCACGACAAAGGAGGCATTTCATGATTGCAGAAGCCGTTGCGACGGTCCTAATGTTGATCATCTTCATGGCAGGCTTTACCTATTTTCTCAATAGCCTATTTTTCCGGCGGATTGAAAAACATGATGCCGACCGGAAACGTGAACAGCGCAAACACCGTTGACTTAGCGTTTACTGGGATAGTGTTAAAGGCAACAATCGCCAGAAACAAGACGAATTAGTGTCAGCCCGCAGTTGTAGGTCCGTTCTACACCGACTCCCACTACCACGGACAACACCTGTCCCTCTCCCAAAACGGATATTGATTCAAAATAAAGCCAACCAAGTCTGACAAGCAAGGGTTAATGCTCATCTGACTTGGTTGGCTTATGTCATTTTCACTAAACTGCCGCAACGCTTGCTATGAAGCTCAGCGAACTTGGCAGCTATCCGGTGATTAAACGATGGCCTCATTTTCCTCATTCAACTGGTCACAGTCGATAATCAACTGACAAACTTCTTTATCCGGCGTCAACTTCATCGAATATTTACGTCCAAACTCAATCATGGTGTGGTGCGCTTGATGTAATTCTTCCGGTGCCATGACGCTGACGATTTTTTGCTCAACCTGCAATGGCGTGGCGGCTTGGTCCACAAAGTGTAGGCGCTTGGAGATTGCTGAAACGTGCGTGTCGACGGCAAAGGTTGGCTGCTCAAAGACGTCGCTGAGGACCACGTTGGCGGTTTTACGTCCAGCCCCCGGGAGCGCCATGATCCCTTTCCGGTCAGTCGGCACGACGTCATTCAAGTCTTCATGCACGATCCGGGCCGTTTTAATAATATTGCGGGCCTTATTGTGGAACAACCCAACCGATTTAATGATGGCCTCAACATCAGCGAGGTCCGCCATCATCAAGTCTTTTGGCTCCGGATACTTCTCGAATAGCACCGGCGTCACCTTATTTACGGAAACATCAGTCGCCTGTGCGCTCAAAATCACTGAAATCAAATACTGAAATGGCGTCCTTGAATCCAGCGACCGGCCCACTGGTCCAATTTCGTCTTCCATCTGATGAATCGCCCACACAATTTGGTCATCCTTTAGCATTGGTCTTGCCGCCTCTTTCTGATTGATTGATTAAGTTATATTTTACGGCTGTTGCGGGGTTCTGTCTATTGGTTTAGCGGGAGTGAGGTAACCGGGTGTTATCATTTCACACATTCGGACATTAGGGCTAGAATTCAACGTAACTACTAGAATTGGGCCCGAGACGTGCAACCAGTTTAGGTTCACCGGGACATAATTCAGATTAGCCAAATCTCGATGTCTACTCAAAGACATCAAACCAGCGACGTCGTACCGATTTACATTCAATATTCGACAACAGCGATACTAACCAATGATTAATAAGGAGGCGTGCACCATGCCAATTACCACGACACAAACTGACTTTCGCAGCCATTTGAAAGCCTATCTTGACCAAGTGACCGATAAAAATCACACTGTGTTAGTTACCCGCTCAAATCAGCGTACAGTGGCCGTTATCTCTCAGGAGCAACTCACCACGCTGCTCACCGCGGTCAGTGCTAATAAAGATTCACTTGCATATGCCGTTGCCCGTGATAAATTGATTGACATGCAGCTTTTAGCCAACGATCCGGCAATTGATAATCCGCAAGCTTATTGGGAGCGTTTAAACCCTACCAATAAACAATAATGGTCATCATTTTTCGACCACTTCAAGCATTAAAAACGGGCTAATCCAGTCGTCTTTCGCCCTGAATTAGCCCGTTTAACTTTACCTATCGACTAGTTTTCATCGTCACGGTCCGCAAAGTAAGCCGCGCGCTGTTTGGCCCAATAGTCGTGGTCAGCGGCGGTAATTTCGCGTAAAACGTGGCACGGATTGCCGACTGCCACCACGTTATCTGGAATATCATGTGTGACCACCGAACCGGAACCAATCACGACGTTACTTCCAATAGTGACGCCCGGATTGATGACCACGTTACCCCCAATCCAAACGTCATTACCGATTGTAATCGGCCAGCCGTATTCCAATTCTTCCGCACGAATCGCCGCATCGATCGGATGACCGGCCGTATACAGCCCAACGCGTGGCCCCATAAAGACGTTGTCCCCAATCGTGATGCGATTAACATCAACGAAAATCGCGTCATAATTGGCGTAAAAATGCTGACCAATCGTTGTATTCGTGCCGTAATCGGTATGAAACGGCGGTTCAATGTAGCCGCCAGCCCCGATTTTGTGAAACATGGCCGTCAATAATCGTTGCCGTTCTTCCGGCTGTTCTTCCGTGGTTTGGTTGAATTCCCGCACCAGTCGTTTGGCCCGATGATTCTCACGGCTCAATTCAGCATCGTTAGCAACATAGAATTCGCCCGCCAACATCCGTTCTTTTTGTGATTTCACTTGTCCCGCTCCCTTATCGCTTCAGTATGATTATCCACAGCCTATCATAGCACGAGTCATCACCCCTGATTGTCCAATTTTGAAAGCAGCAGCGCCCATTTTAAGCAGTTGAGATAACTTTTAAAGCTTTTTTATACTGCTAAATTTTCAATATCGTTTATAATAAAGGGTATACACACCATTAAGGGAGTTTTAATCATTGAAAACATTTAAAAATATCATGAGTTGGGTGGTGCCGATTGCCATTGGGCTGATCATCGCCCTACTGATTCGTCAGTTCTGGTTCACGATGGTCAAAGTCGATGGGACTTCGATGCAGCCTAACTTGCAAAATAACGAACGCGTTGTTGCCTTTAAGACGAGTAAGATTAAGGCTGGTTCCGTCGTGGTCTTTGATGCTTATGGACTCGACCCGAACCAGACTGATAAGAAAGCCGTCTACGTCAAGCGGGTGATTGGGATGCCCGGCGACACAGTGCGCTATACCAGTTCTGGTAAGTTATACGTCAACAACAAACTCGTCAAGCAGACTTATTTAAAGAACAATTATCAACAGACGACCGGTTCGTTCATGTCGAATAGTCACAGTCAATTCACTGGCTGGACGCTCAACAGTCTGAGCCATGACCAAGGGTGGGCTAAATCGATCACCAACAACAAGGTTCCTAAGGGTTACTACTTTGTCATGGGTGACCACCGTAGCGTCTCCAACGATAGTCGTTACTGGGGGCTCGTGCCTAAGAGCAAGATGATTGGGGTCGTCAAAGCCTGGCCTTGGCAAAACCGCAAGCAGTATATTAATAATTATCAACCTTAGTTTCAAGGATATGACAAACAAGTCGCCAATTGCGGCTTGTTTTTTGTTATATTAGAAGTATCTTAGAATGTTAGGAAGTTATTTATGATAACCAAAGTAACCCGCTACTTAAGCTGGTTGATTCCAATCATCATCGGGCTGGTCATCGCATTACTGATTCGTCAATTCTGGTTCACAATGGTCAAGGTCGACGGCGATTCAATGCAGCCTAACCTGCAGAATAATGAACACGTGGTCGCTGTCAAGACAAGCAAGGTCAAGCGTGGCAGTGTCATCGTCTTTCATGCATACGGCGTTGACGCCACCGAAAAGGACCGGAATGCCGTGTATGTCAAGCGCGTCGTCGCAGTTGGCGGTGACACCGTCCGTTATACACATGCTGGTAAGCTTTACGTGAATAACAAGCTGGTCAAACAATCCTATCAGCCAAGCCGGTATCAATTAACGACCGGCTCATACATGGCAAATTCTCACAGCCAATTCACCGGCTGGACATTAAACAGCCTGAGTCACGATCAACCCGCTTGGCAGGTCAAGGTGACTAATAATCGCGTGCCTAAGGGTTCTTATTTCGTGCTAGGTGATCACCGCAGCGTCTCTAATGACGGTCGTAGTTGGGGCTTCGTGCCGCAATCAAAAGTGATTGGGATCGTCAAAGCCTGGCCTTGGCAAAACCGCAAGCAATACATCAATAATTATCAACCTTAGTTTCAAGGATATGACAAACAAGTCGCCAATTGCGGCTTGTTTTTTGTTCTCGATTATTTCCAAACACACATCATTCATGTATCGCCACAAAATTATCATGGCACCAAAAAAGCCGTAAGCGTTATACACATACTTACGACCACCATTAGTTTTAATTTGTCCACAGGGGATAACTTTCGAATTGTTTTCCGACTTATCCCCCACTTGTTCATAACCGAAGCAGTCTGCCTAAGATTGATTCTTAGCACGCCGGTCGTGCAACCAAAAATACCCACAAATAAAAGGGCTCAACGGCACTAAAATCAGCGCCATCACGATATTTTTGAAGAAGTTGATGAACCCATCCATAAAGTCACTCTTCGCCTCAACTTGCGGCGTTAGTGCAGTCGGTACCGGTTTCGGCTTAGTGCGCTTGGCGGCAACTGACCATGGCCGGCCAGAATCCTGTATGATCTGGTCATCGTCCGGGCGCGTCGATTCAGGTTCTTTGGGCGTTTTGCGCCAGACTTGAAACACACGCGGCCAGCGATATTTCACGATTGGAAATAGGACCAACGCGCAAATAATGCTATAAATCACCAACGGATTGAATTCCAACACGATGTGATTGACTTCTTGGCGCGCGGTGAAAAACATCAACATAAAGACGGCAATTGCACCGTAAAACCAGCTAATTAACAAATTACTCGCTTTCCACATGGGTTGTCACCTCCTCAATCATTGATTGGCACAAACGCACCATACTTTTGCACTGGATACCATTCTCATAGATTGGTGCTGGATAGTTATCCACAAAGTAGTCGACCCAAATATCGACTAGTTCAAAGCCGGCACGTTGATAAATCGCTAGCTGCCGTAGTGACGAATTACCGGTGCCAATTTGCAGTTCACGACAAGTCGGATCTTGTCGACAAACAGCGATTGCCGCGTTTAACAGTGCCTTAGCGATCCCCTGATGTTGATAGGTTGGGGCGACCGCTATCGATTTGATTTCACGAATTCCTGGCCGCTCGTCTGTTAACAGAATGGCGCCAATAATCTGGCCATCCTGTTGATAGCCATAACAAGTTGCTGTCGATAAGTACGTCCTAATCTGGTCCCATGAGGGGTCTGCCGCCAATAATAGCGCCCTTGGAACCTGTGAGGCAGCAATCGGCCGAATGCTCATGAGCGGCGGCGTTGTTGATGCCGCTGATAGCCATTACCCCAGCAGACATACGGAATAATGACCGCAATGATTGCCAGTGCATACTCGCGCACCGTCAAGTCCATCGCGTTGACCAACACCAAATAAGCCAGCAAAATAGTCCACAAAACTGGCGCAATCCCGCCGACCCAAAAATGGCGACTGGCTGTAAAGACATATTCTTCTAAGATAAATACGACAATCGCCACGACCCCTAAAATCAATAGTTGCATCGTGCCACTTCCTCACTTGTGATTAAGCTTGCTTGTTAAGTTGCTGCAACATATCCACAAAACGTCCCGTGTTTAAGTTATCCACATCCTCGTCAGAATAGAAGATGATCATTTGTGAACGTTGTTCTGGGGATAAGTTGGCTTGCGACCCAAAATAGACTAAGTAGACGTCCGCACGATGGTCCGTCAAGCTCTGACCATAATCCGTGTCGAGCGTTACCGTGAAGTCCTTCCCTAATTGTTCTGACAATGCATCCATGAACGCCTGAACGTTCGCCGCTTTGGCTGTTTCCTGTCCTGCAACCAAACTTGTAATAATATTAACTTGCATCCGAAAAACTCCTAGTTAATTATTTTAAACTCAATTTTCACCCTAGCGCATTTTCCCGTAAATCGCAAGTCACGCGTTATCCACAGTGGACAACTTAGTGGCTGGCTTGCAATGTAAACTTATCCCCTGTATAAGTCACCACGGCAACTGCACTCGGCGCAATTTCTTCACGGGTCGCCATATTGCCCGTTGCGAGGTAGCGAATCATCCGCATCGTTGCGGAATCCACGACCAGTAGCGCTGTCCCCTGGTCACGCGTCGCTGCCACGACTTCTTGTAAGCCCCCTTGATAGCGGGTCCAAAATTCAGTCCCACTTTCTGCCAAACCATCCGCATCATGATCGTGCAGCAGTGTCTGCAATTCACTCGGCGTTTGGTCGGCGGCAAAGTCCGGCACACTCGGATAGCCTAGTTTGGTCGCAAAACCAGACCACACAGCTGCCCGTTCTGTGCCTTCAAATCCACCATAAAATGGCGCACGTAATGTCGACAATGTCTGTAACTTAACCGCTTGCGGCTGCGCATTTAAAATCAGTTGCGCCGTCTGAACAGCCCGACTGGTATCACTCGCAAAGGCCGCCTCAAATGGTGTATCGGCGAGCTGCTGTCCAACGGCCGCACTCGCTTGGACGCCAGCGACAGTTAGCGGTGTGCCACTCCAACCCTGGAACCGGTCAAGTTGATTAAAGTACGTTGCCCCCGCAACGACTAAGTATAAGGTGATAGATTTCATGGTGAATTCTCCGTTAGTTTTTTAGATTATTCAACTATTTTAGCATAAAAGCGGGGGCGGACAAACGGGTCTTTGTGACTAGTTTGGTGTGAATTTGAGTAGAAAGTCGTGCTGGCTGGCGCATAGCTGCTATACACAACACATAAAGGACACGACGGAGGTGGTCGTGTCCTCATGTGCAACTATTAAAACTGGTATTCACTAGTCCGGTTGGTCTTCTTATCATCCACTAACAAATCTCGCTAGCATCAGCGTGTTAAAAAACGAGTTATTCAGCATTTCTCCTGAATAACTCGTTTTTTATAAGGCTATTTTAGTTACACCGTGACATTGCTGTGCACTTAACACACGCAAGTCAACTCACCAATCAGCGCCGCCGTTACTGGCTTGGTATGTTGTATCGATTTGTTTTAACTCTCAATCCGTTGATTAAGCCCTATACTTCCAAACGGCGGCCAGCCATCCATTTAATCATTTTAGGGTCCGCATGTGAGAAGAATTGGCTTTCACCGTCATTCAGGGTCGCAATCTGCGCTTTGTCGTCGTCTGACAATTCAAAATCAAAGATGTCTAAATTTTGACGCATTCGTTCCGGCTTGACTGACTTAGCTAAGACAACAATATCTTGTTCAACCAGCCACCGTAAAATAACCTGTGCGACTGATTTGCCGTACTTATCCCCAATCTTGGTTAATACTGGATTACTGAAAATATCATGCTTACCTTCTGCGAATGGGGCCCAAGCTTCTAAAGAAATACCTTCATCACGTAAAGCCTGGATGTTTTCAGTTTGTTGTTGGAATGGATTGATTTCGATTTGATTAACTTGTGGTGTGACATCATTAAATTCAGCTAGGTTCACCGCCTGTTCAACACTAAAGTTGGACACGCCAATCGCACGAACTTTACCTTGCTTTTGCAATTCTTCTAATGCACGCCAAGCCCCAAAGGTGTCATTATATGGTTGATGCAACAACAATAGATCCATGTAGTCTAACCCTAACCGATCAAGTGAACGTTGAAACGAGCTCATGACACCTTTATAACTCGTGTTTTCGACCCAAATCTTAGTCGTCACAAATAGTTCCTTGCGGTCGACACCTGAAGTGGCAATACCACGACCCACGGCTCCTTCATTTCCATAACTTTGTGCCGTATCAATATGCCGATAACCAGCTTGAATCGCATTGCGCACTGCATCTTCAGCTTCTTCAGGATCAGTGATTTGGAATGTTCCAAATCCTAGTACCGGCACTTCAACACCATTGTTTAGTTTAATTGTTTTCATTGATAAATTCTCCTTAAGTTAAGATAACTTAGTAACTAGTCCCGTTATCTAAATACGATTGGTAAGCTGTGTTTAAATTGCATAGTTCAAAATTATTGACGGTTGGACTCACTATTGATTACCCTTGACCATCCTTAAATGCAGGATAAAGTGTCATACCACCATCAATAAATAAAGTAATCCCCGTAACGTAGCTTGATTCATTGGAAGCCAACCAAGCCGCACCGGCCGCAACCTCTTCTGGTGTCCCAATTCGGTTCATCGGTACCATGTTAACGGTTTGGTCATACTGCTCTGGATCGGCGAACTTTTCGGCATTAATTGGTGTATTGATTGCACCTGGGCCGATGGCATTTACTCGAATATTGTCCTGTGCATATTCCATTGCAATGGTTTGCGTAAAGAGTTTAACACTCCCTTTAGCTGCTGCATAACTGGCGAAAGTTGGCCAAGGAATCCGTTCGTGCACAGATGACATATTGATAATATTGCCTGGTTTATGATGCGCTTTAAAGTACGCAAGTGCCGTTCGTGAGCCGAGGAACACACCCGTTTGATCAATGGCTGTAACTTTGTTCCAATCATCCAATGAGACTTCATGAGTTGGTGACTTAATTTCCATACCAGCATTGTTGACCCAAACATCCAAGTCACCAAAATTATCAATAGCCGCGGCCAGTAATGCATCCACACCAGCTTCACTCGCAATATTAGCTTGGACGATTACAGCGTCTCCACCGGCTGTTTTCACAGCATCAGCTGCTTTTTGTGCACCGGCTGGGTCACTGTTATAATTGATGACTACTTTCATTTTTTCTTCACCAAATCTTTTGGCGATAGCCGAACCAATCCCTTTAGAACCACCCGTAATAACTGCCACTTTACCGTTTAAATCTTCATACATATTTACTTCACTCCTTAACAATCACTGTTTGTTTTCGAAGCACTACTGAGGAGCGCTCCCGATTGAATGTCTATATACTAATGCCAAAAAGTCACTTTGAAAATTACTTGATAAACATGCTAGCATTCGTTTAACGTATAGCACGCGATATCCACCTTCTGCCTGATTCATCCCACACTCACCTGAGCCTGTTGTATTGCAGCAAGTGCTTAAATTAAAGTCGTAACCACCGCACCAATCACGATCAAGACTAATCCACTCAAAGTTAATGCGAGCTCTCGTCTGGATTTATGTTCGTGTAAAAATGCCATGCCACCTAGTGTTGACAACACAACGGACAACTGCGAAACAACAAAGGCCGTATTGACCCCATTCTGGCTAACTGAAACAATGTACGTCAGTGAAGCTACTGAGAAAACTAGTCCACCAATAATGTTCAACCAACTGGCCCGTTCTGCCACAATTCGACCTTGACTACTTACTAACATATAAACGACAACAGCCATCATCATTCCCACTGATTCTGGTAAAAAGATTGCAATGCCAGATGCAGATAACGCCTTCGGAATCGCATTAAAAACAATAAATCCGATGGTCGTCACAATCAGCATCACAATTGTCCGGCGCTGATTACCACCAGCCGCTTCTTGGCGATCTTGAATTGACGTCATGATGACCCCAACTACCAGTAATAAAACGCCTAAGCCACCAACAAGCTTGGCGAATGTTGTTCCCCATTCACCAAATAAGAAGACCCCGACTAGCGATGTCCCAACTAACTGCAACCCAGTCGAGATTGGCATCGTCTTAGAAACTCCCACATTGGCGTAACCCGTATATTGTCCCAACTGACCAATAATCCAAAAGGCACCTGCAATCATTGCCATAATAAATGAGGTCACGTTGATGGCTGGGTGAACGATTAATTGTACGACGATACTAGCAATTAATGTCCCAGTGGCCGTACCAAAAATTTGATTAATCGGTCGCCCGCCTAATTGACTCACAATGAGCGGTAACACCCCCCACGCAATCGCGGGCAATAACATCCAAACAATATTCATTAGCAATTCCTCCATTAATTTCACTTTATCAATTTATTTTGTTAACTATTCGTCCTTAACCTTACGAGCGACTTTTCTGAATACTAGTCCCAAAAATTTGGTCAATTGTTAGCGGATCACGATGATCAAAGAATTGGCTTCGATGCTGATCAAGACTGGCAATTCGCTGCATATCCGTATCAGTTAGTTTAAAATCACAAACATTTAAATTCTCAATCATCCGCTCTTCATGAATTGTCTTCGGAATCACCACAATGTCACGTTGTAAGAGCCAACGTAAAATAACTTGGCTAGCGGTCTTCCCGTATTGCTGACCGATGGCAACTAGTACCGGATTGTCAAAAATATCGTGCTTGCCTTCCGCAAAGGGTGCCCACGCTTCAACTTGGATTCCTTCAGCACGTGCAAAGTCAACTGCTGCTTGTTGTTGATACCAGGGATTGACCTCAATCTGATTGATTGCTGGCTTGATTGTCGTCGTCAATTCTAGATTTTTAAGTTGGTCCGCATGAAAGTTCGATACACCAATCGCCCGAATCGTTCCGGCTTGATAAGCTTCCTCTAACGCTCGCCAAGCACCGACAACGTCACCATAAGGTTGGTGTAATAAATACAAGTCCAAATAATCTAGTCCCAAACGCTGAAGTGAATTTTGGATTCCAGCTTTAGCACGTTCGTATGATGCATCCGCCACCCACAATTTAGAAGTAACAAAGATTTTTTCACGTTGAATTCCACTATTTTTAATTGCACGTCCTACTGCACTTTCATTCTGATAAGCGGTTGCAGTATCAATCGAAAGATAACCTGCATGCAACGCCTGTGTCACTACTTGCTCACATTGTTGTTCATCCACAATTTGAAAAACCCCGAAACCAACTTTTGGCATTTCAATACCATTATTGAGTTGGACTGTTTCTGTCATGACCATCTTATTTCACACCTCTTTGATTGAATACAACAATCATAAGGCGAGATTGAATGTTTGAAAATTACCAGATAAACATGCTACTATACGAATAACGTATGCTTGGGAGTGATTCATATGATTGAAACTTATTTGTTAGCCGAACTGAGTGTCTTCGCGCAAACTGGGACGCTAACCAAAACTGCCACACAGTTACATGTGACCCAGCCTTCCGTCACTCGTGGAATGCAAAAACTGGAAGATGAGTTTGGCGTTCAGTTATTTGATCGTCAGTCTAATAGTATTCAACTTACGCCAACAGGTGTTCTTGCAGCGAAAGAAGCAGCCAAACTGTTGAAATTGAATGCGGCGATGATTAAAAAGGTACAGAACTATGATCAAAGTCAGCACATAACTGCCATCGCAGCAACTGTTCCCGGGCCATTGATCCTGCTTAACCAACTACAGGCTCAGCTTAATAGTCGCATCCAAATTGAGTCGGATATCATCTCAAATCAGCAAATTACTGATGCACTCGATAATAACCGCTACGCTGTAATTTTTTCTGATCAGGAGATTTTCACAGATGAGGTTGAATCTCAATACATTGGTGAAGAACAGCTGCAAGTCAACTTGGATCAATTTGCTTACTTAGCAAATCAACCAACCATCACTTTTGATGAACTAAAAGGCATGAGCTTCATTGTGATGCGAGCCATTGGACCATGGAGTACCATTATTCAAGACAAGGTCTCAGATGCAAAGTTCATGTATCAAGATGACCGTGATGCCTTTGCTGAAATCACTAAATACTCACGTTTTCCATTCTTCACGACTAACCTATCGCAAAGTGACCCATTCTTTAATGACCAGGTTCAAAAGGATAAGGATCGTGTCTCCGTACCAATCAGTGACGAAAGTGCGCGCATGGTCGTATACGCCAACTATTTAATTTCGCGAAAAAAACAGATGGCCCCCTTGCTTAGCGAAATACA
Organism: Lactiplantibacillus sp. B652; assembly: GCF_023806745.1. Taxonomy (NCBI): domain Bacteria; kingdom Bacillati; phylum Bacillota; class Bacilli; order Lactobacillales; family Lactobacillaceae; genus Lactiplantibacillus; species Lactiplantibacillus sp. B652. The sequence continues at coordinate 59,454 of NZ_JAMSKY010000014.1, forward strand.
ACAGCATTGGCCCTCCAACTGAAGAATAACAACCACAAAAGCCTAGCATGTTGCCATGCTAGGCTTTAAATCGCTTATTCAACTGACTTACTGACTGCCTGATAGGTTGGTTATGCCAGGGACACCCGATACGATACCCATTAGTTAGAATCAGCACATTCTGCAACTTCATTTTCACTATTCTGGATACGATCACGACTGACCGCAACGACTGTTTGATGGTTGGTCCATGAGGCAGTCGTGGGCTCTGTCTTAAGCACTAACCAGATACCAATTAGTATTAAGACGCCAATGCTAATTAATCCTAACCCTACTTTTTTTATTTTAGTCATCCCCTTAGACTGCCAAAATCCATTCAATATCCGCTCCCAGTCTCACTGATGTTCAACGACCGAGGACGCATCTAACATTGCAGATTTACGCCAACTAGCATGATTTCCAGCGGCCCTAAGCTGGCAGCACTTGAACTTTAAAATAGCATGATTTAATCATGATTCATGACAAATTAACTAGCGCGATGCATGTTTACTTGGTGAAGTTATGTTGCTTTAAATACTTAGTAATCGTGCTAGTTTCATTAGCTCGAAACCCCGTTTGGAGCACAATCTGCTTATTTGCTGTCATCTTTTTCAAATACGGGCGACTAACGGCAATTGAACTACTCATACTTGTTGTGAATGGCACAACTGTTTTTCCTTTTAAGTCATACTTCTCAAAGAAAGTGTTAATAAACATTGGTGGTCGATGGTACCAGGTCGGGAAACCTAAGAAGACCGTCGAATATTTGGAAAAATCAATGTTATTTAGAATCTTTGGATGCTGATTACGATCAATCTGCCGTTTGGCAACCACCGTTAATTTTGAATAGTCGCTTGGATAATCAGGACTCATTCGTAGTTTGATAATGTCTGCACCCGTCTTCTTTTGAATTGTTTCTGCAGCTGATTCGGTAGTTCCCGAATTAGAATAATAAACGACTAACATCTTATGCTGTTTGCTCGATTCCGTCGTCGACTTGCTAGATGCCGTATTGGCGCGGCTTGCTGAGTGCTGCTGTCGACCGTTTTGAGCAGACCACAAGTAAACGCCTGCAACTAAAGCCACTATTGCAATCACGATACCAACTAACCATTTTTTCAAGCTAATCAACCCTTTCTCAGTTCTGAACAAGTATCATGTTAAACCCTGGTGTGAACACCAAGGCGAGTGTAAAGTTTCAGTAATCACGATTACTTTTGATTTACTCATTAATAAAATACTCCGTGTCTATTTTTCAGTACTAAAATCTAGTGCCATCGTCGCGTACTTTTCTTCATTTTCCGCTGATGGCGTGTAATACCGGATATTCTTCTTTACACCTGCAATTTTCGCCATTTCTTCATCAGTTAGCGTAAAGTCAAAGATGTCATGATTATCACGAATATGGTCCGGATTAGTAGATCCAGGAATCACAATGAATCCCATCTGTGTGTGCCAGCGTAAAATAACTTGCGCACTCGTTTTATGATACTTCCGATCCAGCTCAGCAAAAATGGGTTCTTGAATCAGACTCTTGTCGCCATGCCCTAATGGGAACCAAGCCATCAATCTTGTCCCAAACGGTTTCAAAATTGTTCTAACTTCATCTTCAGTAAAGTATGGATGTGCTTCGGCTTGAATCACATGCGGTTTAATTTCAACATTATCCAATAACTGTTGTAATTTTTCGCCTTGAAAATTTGAGATACCAATTGCTTTGACCTTGCCATCTTTATAAGCTTTTTCGAGTTGATGGTATCCAGTGAGAAAGTCACCAGCTGGTTGGTGTAAAAACATCAAATCAACATAGTCAGTTCCTAAGCGTTGCAACGTATCATCAACCGCATTATCATCTGCATAGACCGTTGGCCAAAGCTTCGTGCTCAAGAAAACGTCTGAACGAGGAACACCAGAACGTTTAATGCCTCGTCCAACACCAGTTTCGTTCATATAAGCATTAGCCGTGTCCACCAAGCGATAACCAGCTTTCAACGCATCAACGACCGCCTGTTCAGCGTCATCAACTGACATTTGAAAAGTACCAATACCCATTTCTGGAATCTTTACACCATTACTTAGTTTAAAAGTTGCTTCTGACATATTTATCTACTCCTTTATTATTTTAATTGTGCCAAGCTTGATCCGAAAATCTGTTCAATAACTTTTGGATCACGATGATTGAAGAACTGGCTTTCACCTTTGTCCAAGCTATTCAGTGCATTCATTTCATCACTTGTTAACTCAAAATCAAAAACATTAATATTTTCCACCATTCGATTCTTATGAACTGATTTAGGAATAACAACGATTCCTCGTTGAAGTAGCCATCTAAGAATCACTTGGCCATTAGACTTACCATACTTGTTAGCAATTTCAGCAATAACTTTATTAGTGAAAATTTCGTGCTTACCTTCCGCAAACGGTGCCCAAGCCTCTACTTGAATATCATCGCTTTGTGCGAAGTCAACTTCTGATTTTTGTTGGTACCATGGATTAACTTCGATTTGATTGATCACAGGTTTGATCTCGTTGGATAATTCCAAGTTCTTCAATTGATCACCATAGAAGTTTGAGACCCCGATAGCACGAATCTTACCTGCTTTATAAGCCTCTTCCAAAGCACGCCAAGCACCGGCAACATCACCATATGGTTGGTGCAATAAGTACAAGTCCAAATAATCCAAGCCCAGATTATTTAAGGATTGCTCAATGCCCTTCTGTGCACGTTCATAGTTAGCATCTGAAACCCAAAGTTTAGAGGTAATGAAGAGGTCCTTACGATCAACCCCGCTCCGTTTAATCGCCCGTCCAACTGCTGCTTCGTTTTGATAGGCAGCCGCAGTGTCAATCAAGCGGTAACCAGAATCAATTGCATCAACAACCGCTTGTTCACATTGGTCTAAATCTGTCACTTGAAACACACCAAACCCTAATTTGGGCATCTCAACACCATTATTTAATTTAACTGTTTCCATTATGTGATCTCCTCTTTATTTAATTGATGAATTCATTATAAGGTCGATTTAACTCGCTGAAAATTACTAGCTAAGCATGCCAGCATACGTCAGACGTATGGTAATGCTTTTTATTGCTTTTTCGTCTGAATTCCAAGCGATGCAATGAAGCTCAAAATAAAAATCACAGCAATAATCAACAATTGATAGTGATAGCTTGTCGCTGGATTATTGAAGCCGCTAGTCATGGCGACAACAATTGACATTCCAACCGATTGTCCAAATTGATGAACTGTATTGACGACACCCGAAGCGGCGCCCGCAATATCAGCATCCGTATTGGCAACCCCCGCGATAGTCAGTGGGCTTAATCCAAGCCCTTGTCCAACACCAAAGAAAATCATTGGAATACCAACTGCTAGCCAGTATCCATGACTAAGGCCAAGCACGGCTGAAAGTAGGACACCAATAATTCCTGATATGATAGAAACTAGAATCAAACGATCATTGCCAATCTTCATTGAAACTCTAGAAACCTGGGTTGCACTGAAGAATTGTGGTAATGTCGCTGGTAAAAAGGCTAGTCCAGCCATCAATGGTGTAAATCCATACACTCGCTGCAAAGCTTGTGGTGTCACAAAGAAGTAGGCAAATGCCGCACCGATGAAGAAGAAACGTGCGATGTAAGCACTGCTACGTTCTCTATCCATAAATAATTTCAATGGCATAATTGGATTCTTGATGCGTTTCTCCGCATAAACAAACAGAATCAAAGCAACAATCGCAACGATCAAGGCCAAAATTTGATGACTGGTGCCATCAATGCTGTATACCAAAGCGGATAAACCGATAACTGACAATAGAGTCCCCACAAAGTCTAGATGTCGTGAACCTTCAGTCTTACTGTCATGTACAAAGAATATCGTCAAGACAAACATCAGAATTCCCACTGGTACATTCAAGAAAAAACCGTACCGCCATGAGAACACGCTGGTGATGATGCCACCCAAAATCAGACCAAAGCTAGCACCCAAGCCAGCAGTTGCACCGTATGCCGCAATTGCTCGCGTGCGCATTGTGCCTTGATAGCTATCCAATAACAGTGCCAAAGTAGTTGGTGCTAAGATGGCTGAGCCGATACCTTGAAATGCCCTCATTGAGATAATCATGGCGGCATTGGTTGATAGCCCCACCATCAATGAACCAAATGAGAATAAAACCAAACCAATCAAGAACACCCGCTTACGACCAAAAACATCCCCAATGCGGCCACCAAATAACTGAAAACCGCCAAATGTTAACGTATAAGCACTACTTACCCACGCTAATGTCTGAGCATTTAAATGTAGCTCTTGCGCAATTTTTACCGTACTAGTAAAAATAATGGAATTATCTAATAAAATCATGAAATAACTTAATAAAATAATTGGCAATACAATGCCAAATTTTTCTTTGTTCTTACTCATTACAGACTCCTAACTTAAAAGTGCTAATTTGGTAAAAGATAAACCTGCAAATGCCTTCTGAGCATTCACAGGTTTGTCTCTTACATAAAGCTTGGCTTGGTGAATTGAGTATTCGGTTCACCCAATCCTAAGTTGGCCCGATGATAATCAGCTCTACCGGTCAACAAATCAACAACAAATTGAGCCACCGCTTGACGTGTAACTTGAGCTTCCGTTAAAGGTTCACCTTTCTCAGAAACATGGATTTTAGTATTATTTTCTTGGTTGTACAGCCAAGTAATACGTAAAATAACGTAATCTAAATCACTGTTTTCGACTAAGTCAGCTGACTTCTTGAGAGCAGTTTGCCATGTCAGTCCAGTATTTTGCCGATACCATGTTTGGAATGGCCCACTAACTTCTTGATACAAGTCAGGAACATTAGCTGCAATAAACCGCTTTACACCAGCCTTATCCAATGCATCAATGACTCCCGTGATAATGTCCGGCTGGGCAACAAAACTCAGATATGCCGCATCCACGCCTTCAGCAGCTTGTTGCACCTTATCGAATTCCAAAAAGTCGCCGTCAACAAATGTCACTCGTGGTGACTCAAATTCCGCTAACCGTTGCGAGACGTTATGACCGAATAACACTAAGTCATCATCTGTTTGTGCCAATAAATCGCTAGTTACCATTTGACCAATTTGGCCTGCTGCACCTAAAATCAAGACTTTCATAAATAAATCCTCCGTTATTGAATATTCCTCTAACCAGTCTACTGAGCTTATGTCACCCGCCTAACTGATTGAATGACACTATAATAAACCGATTCTTATTCACTGAAAAATACCGAATAAGCATGCTACCATACGTTTTGTGTATGGCAATCCACCTGATTAACTATGTATACGTCGCCTGTCATACTACAGCCAATACATCTTAAAGCTACATGAAAGGGCGACGTTCAGCAGTAATTTCACTATAAAAAAGGGCACGACGTATGTGGTCGTGCCCTGGTGTGTGGCTATTAAACAATCAAGTCTTCACGCGTTAATCCTCAAACCGGTCCCACTCCTGATCTTCCTGGGAAATACTATCGCGAAAACCAACCCAGTCAGCCGGGTTAGCGAACAGCTCCTGATGAACTGGTGTCAAAACTAGCGTATCATCCATCTGATGGAGCTCATACCGGTCACCCACTGTTAGTCCCAACGCTGCCGGCAACACAACGCCCACATCATGACCCATCTGACGAATCTTTACTTCCATCACGCGACCACCCTTTCTGGTCATGTCCCCCCATGTTACCACTGAGGAGAAACCGGAAGACACTAACGACAATACGATTAAAACAAAAGGGCCGGTCTCCACCAGCCCTTTTGAACAATGCTAAATTAATCTGACCTACCGAATGACTAGTACCGAAATCGGTGCGTGCTTTGCCATGTAGGCCGCTTGCGACCCGAAATACTTGCGGACACCGTGCTTGGCAACCGAACCAATCACTAACAAGTCCGGCTTCAAGGCTGGAATCACCGTTTTCACGATGGTCTCGCCTGGGTCACCTTCATCGACGACCGCGTTGACATCCGTCACACCGAAATCACGTGCTAACTTCTGATACTGCATGACGTGTTCTTCTAGATCCTTACGCTGGCCGTGAACAAAATCCTTGCTCATGGCTTCGTAAACGTTCATATTATCCTGTTCCAAAATTGAAACGATGGTCAACTTGGCCCCGTCACTTTTGGCCCGGTTAATGGCGTACCGGAACGCTAACTGGGCATCATCTGAATCATCAACACCAACTAAGATGTGCTTGAATTCCTTAGGACTCATCTCTGACATCTGACTCCACTCCCCATTCTCTGATAATCTGACTACACCCTTATTTTCATCAATTTAATTGTAATTGTCAATTATGACTGCGGGGTGTTTTCTTTTAGGACACGCGCCGGGTTACCCACGACGATGACGTTGTCTGGAAATGAGTGCGTCACGACCGCGCCAGCACCGACGATCACGTTATTGCCTAGCGTGACGCCCGGTAAAATCACCGCGCTACCGCCGATCCAAACATCGTTGCCAATCGTAATCGGCGCCGTCCGTTCAGCTTCCGTCCGCCGCACAGTCGGATCTAGTGGATGGGCTGGCGTGTACAAGCCTACTTTGGGGCCAAACTTGCAATCATTGCCAATCGTGATTAGGCCTTCATCACATAATGTGACGCCATGATTGGCGTAAAAATGGTTCCCAATGCGAATGTTGACACCGTAGCTAAATTCAAACGTTGGTTCGACAAAGAAACGGTCACCGGCTGAGCGTAACAGACTTTTGACTTTGGTATTACGTTCATCATTATCGGCAATCTGGTTATATTGCATTAGCTTGGTTCGAACGTTTCGCCGCAGCTGCTGGAGGAGCGGTGATTCCAAGTACAGTTCGCCATTAATCATTTGTTGGTACGCTGAATCATTATCGATTTCCATGTTTAACTTCCTTTAAATTATGATAACTTAAGCATACCACACTGCCAAAATTTGCTGTATGATGGTTTCAATAAACCTATTGAAAGTAGTGGTTCCATGCAGTACGCAATTTTTGATCTCGACAATACCATTCTTGATTTTGACCGCGCCGAAACGGCCAGTTTGACAGCCGTCTTTCAGAATCACGGTGTGCCTAATATTCCACAAGCCGAAGACGATTATCAAGCCTACAACGAAACCATCTGGCGTCAAATCGAACAAGGCGGACCGCGAGATACCTTACTAGACCAGCGTTTTGAAGTCTTCTTAGCGACCCTTGGCATTATCGTCGATGGTCCGAGCGTCCAACAAGAATATGACCAATTGCTGGCCCATAGTTACCAAGTGATTCCGGGCGCACGTGACCTGTTGCACACGCTGAAGGATGCCGGCATGACCTTGCTAGTGGGCACCAATGGCATCAAGCATACTCAGCTCAGTCGTTTGGCAGGGGCCCACATGACCCCTTATTTTGACCACATCTTCATCTTTGAGAGTGTCGGCTATGCCAAACCAAACCCCCATTTTTTCCAGGCGATTCACGCACAGTATCCTGAAATGACAACCACCAATACGGTCATGGTCGGTGATAGCCTGCGCTCTGATATTGCAGGTGCAGCCAACGTTCAACTGCCGAGCGTGTGGTATAACCCGCAGCACTTGCCCAATGAGTCAGCCATTAAACCTACTTATACTGTGGATAACTTTACACAGCTACAAAAACTGTTATTAACAGCTTAACCACCGTTAACTATTGTCAGTGTGACTGTCGACCGGCCATCGTCATTTTGGTTCATGAACCTAGTCATCACTGAGGTGAATCTCAAACATGCCTCCAGAAATCCATATTGCCGGTTTCTGAGGGCTTTTTTTGTGAGATTCAGTTGGTCACGATTCCCGATATGCAGGCGTTAGCTGATTTTGAAAATACAGGTACCGTCAAACCTAAGTCAGCTTTTGTCTTAAAGGCTTGAACTTAATACTTGCAACTGCCAGCAGCATAATGACGATCAGTACAATCCCCATTCTGACCACAAAGTAAGTATCAATCGCATGGTTAACCAGGTTTCGCGGCATTAACAACAAGGTCGGCGACCAAGACTTGAAGCCATTGGTACCATTCAATATCCCGGCGACTAAGACCAACACTTCAATCGTAATTGCTGACAAAAATGGCGATGACCACCAAATACCAATCACTGCACCGACAATAACCAAGGCCACGATAACGACCATGTTCAAAACTAGAAGGGCCAAGGCATTCCCAACGTCGATTTTGCCATCAAATAATACAAACGTCATATAAAATGCACATGCCCCACCGATTGCCATTGATACGGCAGTGACGGCACCCCCCATCATCACTCTCGGCATAAAAATCTGTCCAGCCGACTGTGCACGAGTCGTGTAAAATAACACCAGCGATTTATTCTTTCCGAGATAACATTTTGACGCCACTAAGAATACCAATATAAATAACACCAATTGTTCAACATTTTTAAAATAGGCTAATAGAACCACTGGCCAAGTTGGGGCCGACATAATGATTTTGGCGGAATCACCACCAAACTGTTTGAGAATTTCATCAGCAAAATACGCAGATAACGGTGCGATTATTCCAGACACCGCACAAATAATGAACGCAACAACGAAACTTTTACTGCGATACCATCTTAAGACCTCCAACTTCATTCTTTCCCCTCCCGTTGCAACACCGCATCTTCAAACGACCTTTCCAACGTCATTTCGTGCCTGCCTAGGTATCTGATCTGAGTGGCCATTGGTATCATCAGTTGTAAAATTTTAGATAGTTGGTCGTCTGGAAAAATGACCTGCTGACTTTGACCATCCCACTGAACCTCAGCCCCCTTATGACTGAGATAATTGAGTGTTGCCTCACCAGCTTCAATGTCTCGAAGCGCTAATGTTGCCATGTGATCATTCACCGTTATGAAATCTGCTGCTGGCCCTTCATAAATCAACTGTCCCTTGTTCAACACAATTAGAGACGTTGCGATTTTTTGAATGTCGCTCAAGATATGACTTGAGATGATAACTGTTAGTCTGCGAGAAACTTCTGTGATGATTTTTAAGACGTCGGCTCGCCCAAACGGATCCAGTGCACTGGTTGGCTCATCCAACAATAACAACTGTGGTTCTAACACCAATGCAGCCGCAATTCCCAATCGTTGCTTCATACCACGCGAGAAATTCCCGGCTATTCGGTAACGATGTTCAAACAGTCCCACCTGTTCTAAAGTCTGCGTAATTTTAGCGGCATTGACGTCTTTTCCAGCCAATCGCAAAGATTGTTGCATAATTTCAAACGCACTCAGATATGGATCGAATTCGGGCGTATCTGGACAATAGGCAATGTGTGCCGTTTCAGCAACGACAGTCCCTTCAAAAAGGCCAATCTGCCCAATAAATGTATTGAGAAGTGTCGTTTTTCCAGCCCCATTCGGTCCAATTAAGCCAATCACACCAGTAGATTGTTCAATTGAAACGTTGATATGATTGAGCGCCAGAAAATCTTTGAATTTGACTGTTAAATCTGTGGTTTCAACGATTTTTTTCACGCTTTTCACCTTCTAGTTGACGTCCTAACACATAATAAAGTAACCCGCCGAGCGGTACTGAAAGGCAAATGACAAGCCCCCACACTAGCTTAGGCACATATTTGGTTGTCTTGATTACATGCGTTAAATCGTACAAAAAGTAACCGATATAAATCAGGTAAATTAGAATTAATGGGACTAGGATTTCGTAAATCATCAGGTTCCTCCTCAGTTTTCAAAATTAATCTGGTGACCTAAATTTTCATAATTCTGAATGCGCCGATTTTTCGGCCTTTCAGCAGTGCTACCTAATTTGTCTTTATGGGAATTGTTATACCCGAATGCGCACCATAACGACATTTGTTGGACAATGTACTTTGCACGTGCGACTTGGCACTGCCGCTATCTTCACAATCAGCGACGTTATTCGCGATCAACTCATCGTCTAAAATCGTTGCACATCGTACAAATCAGTCGTCAACCATTCTTCGCCAGTGATATACTGATAGCATACAATAATTTTCAGAAAACTGACCATGAGGTTGTGTATGTTTAACATCTGACACAGATATGTGACATCGTCAGTATTTAGGAGGCCCCCGAATGGAACTTGGTGAGACTTTAGAATTCATTAGACGGAATAAAAACATTTCATTGAAAACGCTCTGTGGGACAACGCTCAGTCGGCAAAACTATTATCGAATTGTTCACGGACAGGTCAACACTTCCATTAATACGTTCAAATTCATTTTGGATCAACTCCACGTGAATTTCGACGAGTTCTATTTCATCAAGAACAACTTTCGCCAAGACAAAATTTTTGCTGATATGAACAAAGTCAAAATTTTTTTTGACAAGGGTGATCTAAAATCGCTGGATAAAATGATTGCCAAATACCTAGAACTCAAACAGATTAACCAATCCTATCTTCATATGTACTGTCTGATTAATGTTTTAAAGCATAAATTAAGCAATCATGCCAGCGGTCCTTGTGAGGCACTACTTCGTGATTACCTCACCAATGTTGAAACATGGACGCACTACGAAACCGTCCTTTTTAACAATTGTATGTTCATTTTTTCAACCGAATTCATCGATGTCACACTCTCAAAGTCCTTGCACAATCTAAGTATGTATTCCACACTGAGAAAATATGGCAACGAGTCATTTCGAATGCTGACCAACGTTTTGATTCTCTTCATAGAACGTGAAGAGTTTGAACGGGCCACTTTTATTTTGAATAAGTTACACCAAAATAGGCTGACTGACGATTTACTGTTTGAAAAAGCCTGCTTAGAGTTTTTTGAAAACGCCATGCTGTTGGTGACCGGGGAAACGACAAGTGATGCGGAATGTCAACGGATCATCAATCTTTTTCGCGAGTTAGGTAGTGATGGCTTAGCGGTTATTTTTGAACGATACTTGCAGAAAGTCCGTCAATAAAATGTTAACGAACGGCTCCTTCATCCAGATATATGCCGGTTGTTCTAGTGAAGGAACCGTTTGTTTTTTTCGAGACGTGGTCTAATTTCTACGGTATAAAATCATGATAGCCATCAATTTCACTCAACATCCCGCTGGATATAATCGCCCATCAGCATCCGTCACCCGCTTCCAAATAATCAGACGCCAAAAACGGCACGATTCCCACAAACTGGAATCATGCCGTTTTAACAATCCAACTGGGCGTTAGCTGATTCTCATCAACATCCAAGCCCTATTCATCAATCTGAACAAAATGCGTATTACCGAGGCCGCCACCGACTTGCATCACACTACCGCCATGGCGGAGTTTGCCGAGATTGACCGGTCGAAAGTTCAATGGCCGCACGAGCGCCGCGAATTCCTTCTTGGCAGCCACGTCATCACCCGCATAGAACAAGACTCGCTTGCCAGGACCATCGACATGGCCGTCCATAAATTCTGGTGGCAGCGTGTTAAACGCCTTGATCACACGGGCATTATTAGCAGCCCGCGCTACCACTTCGCTCCCGGTAAACGGTGCCGTCTTGATTTTCTTGAAATCAGCCGTAAACTGATTGGTTGCATCGATAACGATGCGCTGATCATAGTCAGCAACCTGTCCTAATACCGTTGGTGCTTGCTCAAATGGTACGGCGAGTATCACTACCGGTTGTTGCAACGCGGCTGCCACTTCTACAAAAGCAACGTTAGCCGGAAATTCTGCGCGCCGTGGGGCCAAACTAGCGGCACCACTGTGTCGGCTTAATTTGACTTGGTGATCACCCCGCGCGAACGTTTTAGCTAACACGCTGCCCACGGTTCCGGCACCGACAATTCCAATTTCCATGGATTTCACCACCCGTTCCTTCAATTTTGATTTGACGCAACACAATGACGTCGTTGATTCTGCCACATGCAGTCAAATCAGCTTATCTCAATGATAGCGAAATCCTGATAGAAATGCACCCGATACGCGCCAATTGGATTTAGGCCTGTGTCCGTTGATACGCGGTTATGCCGGCTTTTAGCCGCTGGAGGCCATCCGTCAACGTACTTGTCGGGCAAGCCACGTTTAACCGTAAGAAACGGTCGCCATCCCCGCGGTAGACGCCCCCAGCGGATAAAAATAGTCCCGTTTCCTGGCGAATAAACGTCGCTAAGGCCGTACTGTCCGTCGTTACCTGACTGACATCCAACCATAATAAGTAGGTGGCCTGCGCTTCAATTAACCGGACTTGCGGTAATTCAGTCGTCAGGAACGTCTGGACTTGGCGCTGATTAGCCGCTAGTTTCGTTTGCAACGCATGTAGCCAGTCGTGGCCCTCGGTGTAGGCCGCAATGCTAGCGGGAATTGCAAACGAATTCGGCTCTGCCAGCTCATCGTTATTAATGCCGCGACTCACTAACGCCCGCACGTGGTCGTCCGGAATAATCAAGGTCGCCGCGTGCAATGCCGCCACGTTGAACGTCTTACTTGGTGACACGCAGCTGATACTGTTATGCGCAACTGGCTCAGTCAGCGATGCAAATGGCGTGTAATCATTGTCGTTGAGCGTTAAGTCACAATGAATCTCATCCGCGACGACCAGCACATGATACTTCAGGCAAAGTTCCCCAATCCGTTGCAGGGTCTCCCGTGACCACACGATACCGATCGGATTTTGCGGATTACAGATAATCATCATTGTCGTAAGTGGATCAGCTAGCTTCGCCGTCAAATCAGCCCAATCAATCGCATACTGGTCATCCTGGCTAACGAGGTCACTGCTCAAGGTGTGCCGACCGTTATTTTCAATCGAATGATAAAAAATATTATAAACGGGCGCCTGCACCAGCACGTTGTCCCCGACCGCCGTCATTTTACGAACGATCGATGAAACCGCCGGAACGACACCGGTACAAAACATCAACCAGTCGACTTGGGGCCGGAAATGGTGTTCAGTGGCCCACCAGTCAGCAACGGCCTGATAATAGGCCATGAGGACTTCTTCATAACCGAAAACGCCGAATTGCGCACGTTTATTCAACGCCGCTTGAATCGTCGGTGCGGTCTGAAAATCCATGTCCGCCACCCACATTGGGAGTTCGTTATCGGCGACGTCCCACTTGACCGAATTGGTGTGGCGCCGATCAAGTACAGTCTCAAAATCAAACGGCATGCGGTGCACGGCTTTCTTGTTCAACGCTAATCAGCGTCTGATGCGGGTCGATTTCGGCATCATCCATGATGATTTGACCGATGGCTTGCGCATGAATACGGCCACTAATTGGATTCTTCACGCTATCAATGCTGGAAACGATGTCCGCATCGATATCCCGACAATATTCAAACGCTAAGTCGGTATTGAGCAACGTACAGTTCTCCAGCTTGACGTTATCCATGTAGCATAGGCCTTGGTCGCTTTCAATCGTACAGTTGACGAAGCGAACGTTCTTAGAATTCCAGCCCAGATATTCACCAATAATTTGTGAATCGTAGACCGTCACATTTTCGCAGTTCCAGAGCGCATCCTTGGTCATCAACGTGGCGTTGTGGATTTCAACATTCTTAGCGCCGTCAAACGCATAGTTACCAACCAAGTTGAAGCCGTCGACACGGATATTCTGACTATTCATACCGAAGTAATCCCCGGCCGCTTGCACATCCGTCAAGGTGATATCCTGACAGTTCCACAAGGTTTCTTCCGCATCAGAGAAATGAACGTGGTCTAACTTGATTTGGCTGGCCCGCCGAAAGAGCTTAGGCGCCTGCAACGTACTGTTCGTAATCGTGATGTCCTTGGTATACCAGATGCCAGAACGAGACATCGTTTCAAATAATCCGCGGTCGACCGTCACGTGCTCGCTATACCACAATGGATATTTCCACTTAAAAATGGGTTGATTCAGCTGAATATTGCGACTTTCCTTTAACGGCGATTCACCGTCCGCGAACGTCGTATTGTTAATTTCGAGGTCGCGAGCTTTGAATAACGCCCGTTCACCCGTCAAATAGTCTTGATTAATTGTTTTCACTTAAACTAGCGCTCCTTTGTTATCAATCAGTGTCACTTGTCTAACTTATTAACCAGCCTCAGAGGTCAAGTAGTCAGGTCAGCTCGTTCTATTACCACACGTCATTGGGTAAAGCAATGACAACGGCACTTGCAGCACCTATTAATCAGTCTAAGACTTCAAGTTAACTTTAAGTCAAGCAACTTGTGCCATCGTCACGTGCATTTTGGCAAAACAGTACCACCGAAACGTCGTCCCAGACGACCGCTCAAGGTCTCCATCAGCAACGCCCAGCGCTACTGACCCGAATACCGATTCCAATTATGTTCGCGCGAGCGATTATCCGCCATCACGCCTTCCAAATCGTGGGGTTGATACGGTTCTTCTAAGTAACGCACTTCAGCCGGCGTCAACTGGAGGTCCGCTGCTTCTGCCACCGCGTCTAAATGGTGCGATTTGGTTGCACCAATGATGGGGGCCGTGACGCGTTGTTGGAGCCAGGCCAAATTAATCGCAGCCATCGAAACGTGATGCAGCTGTGCCAGTTCTTCAACGCGCGTAATCACAGGTTTATCAATATCGATTGTCGCGCCATACTTCGTCTCAGAGAACGCATCTTGACGCCGTCGCGTCGTTTCAGTGCCAAACGGGTGCGCTAAGCGGCCACTCGCCAGTGGACTATACGGCGTGGTTGCCAGCTGATTTTCTTGGGCGTAGGTAAATAGTTCGCGCTCATCTTCGCGATAAATTAAATTATAGTGACTCTGAATAGAAACGAATTGCGGGTAGTCATACTGCGCCGCAAACGCGTTGATCTGTGCAATCTGCCAGGCATACGCATTTGAGATGCCCAGATAGCGGACCTTACCGGACTTAACGGCCTCGTTTAACCCAGCCATGATGTCGGCCATCGGTGTGAGCCAGTCCCAGATATGGTAGACGTACAGGTCAACGTAATCCGTCTGCAGGTTGGCCAAACTCTGGTCTAGCGAACGCAAGATGTGTTCACGTCCGCTGACATGGTCATTGATTTCTTGCGTCGTTCGGTTGGTAAACTTGGTTGCGAGAATCACTTGATCACGGGGGAATTGTTGTAGCCCCCGCCCCAAGACACGTTCGCTCGCACCCGCTTGATAAACCGGCGCGGTGTCGAAAAAGTTGATGCCTAAGTCAACCGCCCGTTGTAAGACTTGGTCGGCTTGTTGCTGACCGACTGCCCACGAGCGCTGGTTGATAGCATCCCCAGTTCCCGTACCAAAGCCCATGCAACCGAGTGCAATCGACGAAACCTGTAAGTCTGACGTGCCCAATTGTCGATATTCCATCTGCGATAAACTCCCTTCAACGTCTGCTGATAAGTCTATTTAACCGCGGTTGTCGGCCAACGTAAAATGCTTTGTTCAAATAGTCAAGTATTACTAATCTGCATAGTTCACGTGAATCTAGTTATTTTAATCATTAATCAGAAGCCAAACGATTAGCACGGGCAGTCGTAATTCAGAACGCAATCACCAACGAAGGCCCCACTCAGAAGTTTTAGCTTCTGAGCGGGGCCTTCGTTTATGATGATTCACAGGACTTGCTGGTCAGGCTAGCATCTATTCGAAGGAACGGGATGAAGTCGTCTAGCTTCAGAGGAAATTCCGTCCCTTACGTCAAATCCAGCCAATCCATATCTGGTCTTTGCAATCAACGACCTACTTCAACTTGACCTTGACCTTCAACTGTTTTGGGCGTTGGTGGTGAGTCATCAACAGCCGCAACCCGACCTTCCACAAGGTACTCATGACCGTCATGATCACTAACCACGATACTTTTCGACGCATGCGCCATCACCTCGACTTATTTTGTCTCGAGCATACCACAATTAACTCGCGTGCGCAGAATTTTGTAGCTGAATCATGTCGTAATAGTAGCCATGTTGTTGTAACAATTCATCATTGGTCCCGCGCTCCACGATTTGACCCTGGTTCAAGACTAAAATCAGGTCTGCGTTTTGGATCGTCGATAACCGGTGGGCAATCGCAATCGTCGTCCGATTTTCTTGAATGCGGTTCAAGCCAGTCTGAATCATTTCTTCCGTTTCAGTATCAACATTGGCCGTGGCCTCGTCTAGAATCAGAATTTTAGGATCAGTCACGATCGTGCGGGCAAACGAAATCAGTTGTCGTTGACCAGAGGAATAACTCGCGCCCCGCTCAATCACGCGTGACTGGTAATTCTCCGGCAGGTCATTGATGAAATCATCCGCCTTCACGAAGCGTGCGGCAGCCTGAACTTGTTCGTCCGAAATCTGGTCATTGAACATGCGAATATTAGAATTGATATCGCCATAGAACATGAACGGTTCTTGCAACACTAGGCCCATCTTCTGTCGTAGTTCTTCAGCTGGATACTCACGAATATCCCGGTCGTCGATCAATACTTCGCCGGATTGGAATTCGTAGAACCGCATCAACACATTGATCGTTGACGTTTTTCCACTCCCAGTCTGACCGACCAGCGCCACCGTTTGACCCGGCTCCGCGACAAACGACACGTCTTTTAATACCGGGTGTTGTCCGTCATAGGCGAAGGTCACGTGCCGAAATTCAATCTTGCCACGCGTGATCTTGGCGGTGGGGTCAGCGTGTTGTGCTGGGGCAATCGTTGGATCATCCATGACTCGTAAGACCCGCGACCCGGCAACGACCCCGTCTTGAAAGTCCGACAGGTTATCCATCATCGACGTCATTGGGTTATAAAAATTATTCAAATAAGTAATAAAGGCGTAGACCACCCCGGCAGCCACGTAACCGTTCAGGCCCCGAACCCCAAAGATACCGAGCACCATAACGGTTCCTAAGGCGTAAAACAAGTCAATGAGCGGACTCAACAACAGTGAATTGGTTCGAATCATTGCCTGCCGGGTTTTAAAATAAGCATCATTGGTCTGGTCAAATTCGCCATTGATTCGGTGTTCTTGGCGGAATTGCTGAATCACACTGATACCCGTAATCGCTTCACTCAGCTTCGTATTCAGCTCACTGAGCCGCTCCCGCATCCGCCGATAGACCCGCGAACTGTAGCGTTGGTAATACCAAATCGTTACAGCCAAAAATGGCATGAAGACGAGTAGCCACAGCGCAATCTGCGCATCCGTCAGATACATCGCGACAAATGAGGAAATCGCAGCGAAAAAGGCTGTAAATAGCGTGTTAAATAACGCCCAAAAGTTAGAAAATGACATCGTATCATTGGTCAGCCGCGATAGAATCGAGCCACCCGGGACTTGGTCAAAGTAGCGCATCCCCATTCGATGTAATTTGCTAAACATTTGGCGCCGGACGTTTTCTAGCATGTACTCCGCGCCCATGGTACTACTGAAGTTCTGCACGAATTGCATCAGGGCACGAACGACCATACCGAAGAAATACAGGCCGGCAAAGTACCACATGATTGGTACCGTCGCGTTGCCAGTTTTGAGGTAGTGGTCGATAAACGTCTGCAAGACCCGTGGCAAATAAATATTAACGACACTGATTAGTCCGGAAAAGACGATGGCCGCAATGAAGAACCATTTGAATGGCTTGGCATACGGCAACAGCCGCCGAATAACCGTGAGTTGTTCCTTAACGGGCATCGAACGTGCCCATACTGATTGACGTTGCGCCATTATTGCACCGCCCCTTCCACTTTAGTCTCCAATTGTTGCCGCTCAAACATCTGTTGGTACCAACCCTGCTGAGCCATCAATTGGGTATGAGTCCCGCGTTCGACCACGCGACCCGCATCTAAAACAATAATCTCATCGGCGTTCATCACCGAACTCAACCGATGAGCGGCGATGATGGTCGTCTTATCAGCACGTTCGGCTTTTAAGTTCGCCAAAATCTCTGATTCAGTCTCAGCATCGACCGCCGATAATGCATCGTCTAAAATCAGTAATTCGGGGTTGATCAGTAACGCCCGCGCAATTGCCAATCGTTGCCGCTGTCCGCCTGAAAGCGAAATCCCTTCTTCACCAACTTGGGTGTCATAACCAGCTGGCATGTTCGCAATCTGACCATTCAAATCACTCTTAGCAGCGACCGCCTCGACCACGTCCTGACTGACACTCGGGTCCGCGAACCGGATATTCTCCCGAATCGTGTTCGAGAACAAAAAGCTGTCTTGCGGCACGTACCCGATGGCTGGCAAGTAACTATCTAGCGCGTATTGCTTAATATCATGCCCGCCATAGGTAATCTGACCATCATACTGGTCAAATTCCCGCAAAATCAATTTCATGATGGTTGATTTACCAGCGCCGACCCGTCCGACGATTCCGAGTGTTTGACCCGCCTTCAACTTAAAGTTGACGTCACGCAAACTAGTCCCGGCGTCATTCGGATAGTTGAACTGGGTGATTTGATACTGAATATCACCGTGCGGCCGCTGTTCAATGCCGCGTTTGGCATCCACGATCGCACTCTGCTGATTCAATAATTCCATGACTCGATCATACGAGGCGTTCCCCCGTTCCATCGTATTGAAGAGCATTCCGACCGCAAACATCGGCCAGACCATCATCCCTAAATAGGTGACGAACGAGACGAGATTCCCAATCGTAATAATGCCATGGGTCACGTACATACCGCCGAGAATAATCGTCGCACCATACGAAAGCGCAATAATCATCGTAATCGCGGGATCGAACAAGGAGTCGAGCACGTTGACGTGGCGGTTGATTTTAATCGTCTCGTCAATTTGTTGATTAAAATCGGCTACGTCGGCTTGTTCCTGTCCTAACGCCTTGATAACTTTAATCCCACTAATACTTTCCTGAGCCTTATTGTTCAAACGAGAAAAGGCCGCTTGGGAGGCACGAAACGCCACGTGGATTTTTTTACCTAAATAACGTGACACGACCGCTAATAATGGGAAGGGAACGACCGCAATCAGTGTCAAACGCCAGTCGATCAGCGTCATCATCGCAATCAACGTCGTCCCACCCGTAATGATGGAGTCCGCAAATTGGAGAATCCCGCCACCAGCGACCCGTTCGACCGCCGTTAAGTCATTAGTCGCATGCGCCATGAGATCCCCGGTGCGATACTTCTGATAAAAGGTCGCATCCATCTTCATAAAATGCCAAAAGAGGCGTTCCCGCAGAGTCCGTTCCAGGCCGGCCGCACCACCCCAGATGGCGTTGCGCCAAAGATAACGCGCTAAGTATTGACCAATGGCGGCCGCCCCAATGATGCCCAGATAAATCATTAAGGACCGCGCTGTTAAGTGGTGTTGATTGATGCCATCGACCACATCCCCGATAATTCGCGGTGGAATAATGCCAATAATTGCTGTTAAGACTAGCCCGAGCACGCCCGCTGAATACAACTTCCATTCGCGCCGGAAATACCAGCCTAGTTTGATAAATATGCTCACACCGCACCTCCTAAATTTTAATTAAAATTTAATGAAACAACATTTTATAATACCATACTTAACCAAATCGCTTTAATGATAAGTTCCAATATCAAGGCAAAGTGATTGCGCCACTGTGAAAATAAGCTTAAACTAGTAACGTTAAGAATCTGTTTAAAATCTTTTTAAGAGTAATATCAAGAAAGCGAGAATAATCATTTGGCGACTTGAATTAAGGTGCCGCTCACAATTTTTCCAGAGCCGACGACATTTATCTAAC